>DJWQ01000225.1:0-1759 GCA_002441045.1 Firmicutes bacterium UBA6226
CTTGAGTTCTTAGGTGGACAAAATATGTTTGATGTATTTATTCCAGCAAACCAATTCGCTAATGGTAAAAACTTAACGCAATACGATGAAACCATCAACACATATTGGAGAGATCAAGTAAGAGCATACACTTCTGGTTCTAAGAGCCGTGAAGATGCGATTAAAGATTTCAAACAAATGGTTGCAGATAACTTAGATGTAGAAGTAGAATAATTGTAAGATCAATGGGATAGAATAGGAAGAAGAGTAATCTTATTCTATCCCATATGTATGTATGAAACTGATAGAAGGATTTATGGGGGTGAGTGAAATTTGAAACAGAAGAAAAACGTCAGTTATGCGAAATATGGCTACATTTTTAGCTTGCCTTTTATAATTGTATTTGCAATTTTTTCGTTGTATCCAATTATTTATACTGGAGTTATCGGATTTACAGATTATAAGGGCCTCGGAACAACCACTTGGCATTTTCTAGATGAACCATTTAAGAACTTCGTTACCATTTTAAACAATGGGTCGTTTAGACAAGCACTTAAAAACACATTTATTATTTGGACTTTAAATTTCATACCACAAATTTTTATGGCATTATTATTAACTGCTTGGTTTACATCTAGAAGAAACAAAGTTCGAGGTAAAGGTTTCTTCAAAGTTCTATTCTATATGCCAAATATTATTACTGCAGCAAGTATCGCCATTCTATTCTATTCATTATTTAGCTATCCGGTTGGTCCGGTCAATAGCTTGCTTATGCAGTTTGGAATAATTGACAAACCTGTCTATTTTTTAGTTAGCAAAGCAAATGCTAGAGCAATTGTTGCCTTTATTCAGTTTTGGATGTGGTACGGTTATACGATGTTGATTTTGACTTCAGGTGTAATGGGAATTAATCCTGAAATTTATGAAGCTGCTGAAATTGATGGTACTTCAGGGATTCAAACTTTCTTTTACATTACGTTGCCGAATCTTAAAACCATCTTACTGTATGTTTTGATCACTAGTATGATTGGTGGTTTAAATATGTTTGATATACCAAAATTATTCATGCAGGGTGGTCCAGATAATTCGACATTAACAACTAGCGTTTTCATATACAATCAAGCCTTTAGCGGTAGTTATCTCTATAACAGAGCAGCTGCAGCAAGTATGATTATGTTTGTGATTATCGCCATTTTCTCTGGAATTTTATTCTATGTGATGAGAGATAAAGGTGAAATCGAAATTAAAAAAGAAGCAAAGCGTGCAAAAAAAGAACGTTTAAGACTACTTAAAGAAGAGGAGGCTGCACAATGAAACAAAAAAGTAAAAGCAGAAGCATACTCTTTAAAGTAGTTGTCTACTCCGTTTGTTTGCTTCTCGCAATTCTAAGTGTATTACCATTTTGGGTCATGTTTGTAAATGCAACGAGAGATACTTTCCAAATTCAGCAAACAGCACTTTCACTAGTGCCATCAACGCATCTGATGGATAATATTAAGATTTTGCTTGGTAAAACCTTTGATCCATTAAAAGGTCTTACTAACTCTATGATCGTATCGGTATCTTCAACATTGCTTACGATTTACTTTTCAGCATTGACGGCTTATTCACTGGTTGCATATAACTGGAAGCTTAGAAGTCCGTTTTTCACGTTTATACTAGCAGTGATGATGATTCCAGCTCAAGTATCGGTTATCGGTTTTTATCAGTTCATGTATAAAATCGGTATGACAAACAACTTCTTAGCACTGATATTACCATCTGTGGCAGCGCCTGCTGC
>DJWQ01000225.1:1787-3755 GCA_002441045.1 Firmicutes bacterium UBA6226
ATGAAACCAGCTATGGCAACTCAAGCGATCTTTACCTTCGTTTCAAGCTGGAATAGCTTGTTTTTACCACTGGTATTACTCACTGATAACGACAAGTACACCATGCCAATTATGGTCAGTTTGCTCAGAGGAGATATCTACAAAACAGAGTACGGTGCGGTTTATCTAGGATTAGCATTAACTGTACTTCCACTGTTCATCGCATATTTCTTACTCTCAAGGTACATTATCGAAGGTGTTGCTCTGGGTGGTGTAAAAGGGTAGTTGAGTTACAAACGACACCTTTATTAAGCAATTAAAATGAGATAGCTTAAGGAGACTGTTCGCAGTCTCCTTACTATAAATCAAGTAGGTATGATTTTTTTTAAAGACTTTTTAAAGTCGATTGAAAAAGTATTCGAAATCGGTTATGATTAAGTCGAAACATTTTAAAATGATTTTAAAAACTAGGAGGCAATATGGCATTTTTTAAGAACATTGAGAAAATTAAATACGAAGGTAAGGATTCAACCAATCCTTTGGCTTTTAAGTTTTATGACGCAGATAAAGTAATAGCAGGCAAGCCAATGAGAGAACACCTCAGATTTGCAATGAGCTATTGGCACACACTTACAGGTGAAGGAAATGATCCATTTGGCACAGGTACAATGGAGCGTCCATGGAACGAACTCACTGGTATGGAAAAATCTAAGCTAAGAGCAGAGGTTGGCTTTGAGCTTATGTCAAAATTGGGAATCGATTATTTCTGTTTCCATGATTTAGACATCGCACCAGAAGGCAATAGCTTAAAAGAAAAACAAGAAAACCTAGACGAAATGGTTGCATATATCGAAGAACTCATGAAAAAAACAGGCATTAAATGTCTTTGGGGAACAACCAATGCATTTACGAATAGCCGATTTATGCACGGTGCTTCCACATCTCCAAATGCGGACGTATTTGCATATGCAGCGGCTCAAGTAAAAAAAGCCATGGAAATTACCATGAAACTCGGTGGTGAAAACTATGTATTCTGGGGTGGTAGAGAAGGTTATGAAACACTTTTAAACACTAATACTGCACTTGAACTTGACAACTTAGGCCGTTTTCTTCAAATGGCAGTTGATTACAAAGCGAAAATCGGATTTACAGGTCAACTCTTAATTGAGCCAAAACCAAAAGAGCCGACAAAACATCAATATGATTTTGATGCCGCAACCGTTATGGGATTCTTAAGAAAATACAATTTACAAGACCACTTCAAACTTAATATCGAAGCAAATCATGCAACATTGGCGATGCATACGTTTGAGCATGAACTTAATATGTCTAGAATCAATGGTATGCTTGGTTCAATCGATGCGAATCAAGGCGACTTATTACTTGGATGGGATACAGACCAGTTCCCAACAAACATCTATGACGCAACTGCTGCAATGCTTGAAGTGTTAAGAAACGGTGGCATCGCACCAGGCGGCTTAAACTTTGACTCAAAAGTAAGAAGAGGTTCATTTGAGCTTGAAGATTTATTCTATGCGTATATCGCAGGTATGGATACTTTTGCAAGAGGCTTAATGATCGCAGACGAAATGATCCAAGAAGGCTTCTTCGACAATTTTGTTAAAGAAAGATATGCAAGTTATGAAGCGGGTATCGGTAAAAAAATCGTTAGTGGTGAGGTTGGCTTTGAAGAGTTAGAAGCTTATGCGCTAACACTTGAGGACATTAAGAATACTTCCGGTCGTCAAGAAATGCTCGAAGCGAGATTCAATCAATACCTTTATAAATAAGCTGAGATCGTACTCTAGCGAATAGGCTCGATTTCTCATATAATAAGAGTGAGGTGAGCCATTATGGAAAGTTTAGATCAAAGCATTATTAAGTCGCTCAATCGCTCTAGAATTCTAAGAGCGTTTCGAGAGAATGAAATCATACAAAAGAAGGAACTTGCTGATGCGTTACGCTTAAGTATAACCACCGTAACGACAA
>DJWQ01000091.1 GCA_002441045.1 Firmicutes bacterium UBA6226
TAGCTAAATCTTATGAAGTAGATGGATTAGCAGCGGGTATGATTTCGCTAGCAGCATTTTTCATCATGGTGCCACAAGTATCTCCAAACGGTGGTTGGGGCGATGTTAACTGGACTTATCTCAACTCAGGTGCAATGTTTGTCGCTTTAATCGTATCGATTATTTCAACTGAGATTTTTGTAAGATTAACTCGAGTAAAACACTTAGTGATTCGTATGCCTGAAGGCGTACCACCAGCAGTAGCAAAATCGTTTGCATCATTGTTCCCAGGTTTATTAACTTTAGTCATCTTTGCTTTCGCATCGATCTTATCGACTAAATTACCTGATGGTAACTTATTCGCGTTTATCAATAGAGTCGTTTCTGCGCCACTTACAAACGTTGCTGATACGATTGGTTCTGCAATCGTAATCGTATTTATGAACCAAATTTTATGGTTCTTCGGTCTTCACGGATCAAACATCATCGGCGGTATCATTGAGCCTATCTTGCTGCCAATGATTCAAGCAAACATCGATGCTTTCCAAGCAGGTGCTGAACCAGTTTACACAGTAACTAAAGTTATGCTTGATACGTTTGTTTATATGGGTGGTAGTGGTGCTACGATCGGTCTTTTAATCGCAGCGTTCATTGTTGCTAAGAGAAAAGAACACAGAGAAATTGCTAAATTAGGTATCGGACCTGGATTATTTAACATTAATGAGCCAGTGGTTTACGGGTTACCAATCGTTCTTAACCCATTCTTGTTAATTCCATTTATCATTGGTCCAATTTTAATGGTAATCAACACCGTTGTTCTTATGAAACTTGGTATTTGCCCTAAAACGGTTGTTATCGTACCTTGGACGTTCCCACCAGTAATCGGTGCTGCTCTCGCAACTGCTTCTATTAGAGGTGGTATCGTAGCTCTGATCAACCTTGTAATTGCAACCGTGGTTTATTTACCATTTATGGGTGCACTTGATAGAAACAAAACATTAAACTCTGGCGAGAACAAATAGAATAACAGTATAATGAGATTAGGGGATGAGCAATCATTCTCTAATCTCGATTTACTAGAATAGGAGCATTTTATGGAAATGGTTATAATGAATCTGATTACGAATAGTGGCGAAGCAAAAAGTGCGGCTATGGAAGCGATTGGCTATGCCAAAACGTTTAAGTTTGATGAAGCACATGCTGCAATAGAAGCATCAGCTGCTAGTCTTTCAAAGGCACATAAAAGTCAAACCGCTTTGATTCAATCAGAGGCATCTGGTGATAAGGTTGAGCTATCAATGCTCTTAATTCACGCACAGGATCACCTTATGAATGCTATGACTGCAAAAGATTTAGCATCAGAAATCGTAGATTTGTATCAAGTGATCTATAATATGTCAAGAAAGTAGGCTGAAATGAGAAGACTAGGCGTATCGGTCTACGTGGATCAAGCACCGATAGATAAGATTAAGAATTATCTAAGCTTGGCTGCTGAAAATGGTTTTTCACGTGTTTTTACCTGTTTGATCTCTGCTGGAGAGGAAGGAACTACATTTATTGATAAGTTTAAAGAAATGACAGAACATGCTTCAAGACTGGGTATGGAAGTGATCGCAGATGTTGATCCCTCAGTTTTTTCTACTTTTAATTTATCTCCAAAGGATTTGTCATTTTTTAAAGAGATACATCTATCAGGAATTCGTTTAGATCTAGGCTTTTCTGGACATGAAGAGGCTTTGATGTCTTTTAATCCTCATGGGATCAAAATAGAACTAAATATGAGTAATGGTAATCGATACATCGATAACATTATCAGCTATCAACCCAATTTAGGCAATATTTATGGCTGCCACAACTTTTACCCACACGTTTACACTGGTCTGTCAAGAACACATTTTTTAAAATGCTCAGAGCAGTTTAAACAGCTCAATGTTAAAACAGCTGCATTCGTTAGTTCTTCACAAGCTGAGTTTGGCCCATGGCCAGTCTCTGAGGGACTTTGTACCTTAGAGTCACATAGAACATTACCGATAGAAACACAGGCGAAGGATTTATTTAATACAGGACTAATCGACGACGTTATCATAGGCAATATGTTTGCATCTGAAGAAGAAATTAAAACATTAGGCAAACTGGATCGCTATCTTTTAAACCTTCAGGTGGCTTTTATGCAGAACACGACAGACCTAGAAAAAACCATTGTCTTAGACGAACCCCATTTCGTAAGAGGCGATGTTTCTGAATATGTTCTAAGATCAACGATGAGTCGGGTGAAATTCAAAGGCGAGTCTTTCCCACCTCATGATACAGATGAAATAAAGCCCGGTGACATCCTTATAGAGAACGATCTATATAAAAGATACACAGGTGAATTGCAAATCGCGTTAAAAGAGATGCCCAATAGTGGAAAGACCAATCATGTAGCAACGGTTGTTCCGCATGAACAGTTTTTATTAAATGAACTGAGACCATGGCAATCCTTTAGATTTTGTACAAAATGAATTTCATATAATAGGATGGACAAGTTGTGACGATATGCTATACTGATGCTTAAGGCATATTTACAAATAATTTTGAAAGATATTTTGAGGCATCAATGAACCGTTATAAATCGTTTTATTTTGTATTGTTTTTTACTTGGTCATCCGTTTATACATTAATAACGCTCTATCTCAATGAAGAGATAGGGCTTTCTTTGTCTACAATTGGACTGGTCATGTCTATTTTGCCACTTATTTCACTGGTCTTTCAGCCGATTTGGGGACTGGTGTCGGATATGAAGGGCAACAAGCGAATGGTACTACAAGGGCTATTAATAGCGACAGCACTTCTCACAGGCGTAATTACTTTAATTACCCAACAGTTTTGGGTAATTGCACTGTACTATCTCTATCAGATTTTTCTGTGTGGACAGGGACCATTATCAGATGCGATGACGATAGAATACGTGAATCAGGCATCTGAAGGGTCGTATGGCTTTGTTAGAACTTGGGGCTCTTTAGGGTATGCAATAGGTGCGTTTTTCGTCGCTTGGATCGCCAATCGCTACGGTCTGGTGTGGCTATTTTATATAGCGAGCTTTGGTTATATTTTGAGCCTGCTTCTGACATTTCGTTTAGATGCTTTTAAGTTGCCAAGGATAGATAAGACACTAAAGGCTGATTTATCAGCCCTTTTAAAGGAAAAAAACTACCTCTTTGTACTGATTTATAGTTTTCTACTCATAGGATCTTTTTTTGGTTCCGATCAGTACCTAGGACTTTTTATAAGAAGTACGGGTGTTGATTTGTCAAAGCTGGGGCTTTTAACTTTCATATCTGTATGTGTGGAAGTGCCTTTGATTTCACAGTCAAAACGGTTAATAAAAAGATTTAGTGCAACAAAGTTACTGATTTTCATGAATGTGATCGCCATTATTCGGATGCTGGTTTTAAGTCAAAGTACATCACTTTGGCAATTTGCATTAGCAGGTGTGCTAAGGGGCTTGTTGGTTGGGATTTTTGTACCACTTTTCGTAGAACTCATCATTGAGATGACACCAAGAGCGGTGGTTACTTCTGCTATTGCAATCTATTCGGCAGTTTCCTCAGGAATAGCGAATTTTATCTTTACTTTGATCAGTGGTTTTTTAGCGGATTATGTAGGATATCAAGGGCTGTTTTTAACCGTGGGTATCTTTATGGTGC
>DJWQ01000120.1 GCA_002441045.1 Firmicutes bacterium UBA6226
TAGATGTTATTTCAGATGTAAAGGACTACTTAAACACTGATAAAAAAGTCTTTTGGTTGGTATCTCATGCACATGGTGATCACTATGAGCCAAAAGTGTTTCCGAGTGGGAACTGGGTGAACTTTATTCTTTCTGATGATGTGAATGCAAATTTTATTAAAAACGAAGTCACTTATGTAGCGAAGAATCAGATGCACTTAATCGATGGACTTAGGTTAAGAACCTTTGACAGTACAGATTGTGGTGTTGCATTTTTAGTCGAATGTGATGGGAAATCCTTTTTTCACAGTGGGGATTTGAACTGGTGGCACTGGTCATCAGCCACTGCAGCTCAGCAACACTCAGAAGCAGTAGCCTATAAGCAAATTATCAATCAAGTGATTAACTATAAAATTGATTTTGCTTGTGTCCCCGTTGATCCAAGACTTGAATCTGCTATGGCATGGGCTGCGAATTATTTTATATCAGTTAACCTAGAGGCAAAGGTGGTTCCAATTCATTTTGGAAAGTCATTTGAAAGTGTTGAAAACTTCATCAATCAATTAAATGAAGATGAAAGAAGTCGTTATTTACTGTTAGCACCAGTAGATCAAAGTTAACAAAAAGCTATTGCCCTTTAACCTATTTCGTTAAAGTAGCAATAGCTTTTCTTAGTTATTATATATTATTGATATAATTATGCGCTATTGAAGGATCTATATAGTGGATAGTCCTTTATAAGGGTTTGATCATTTCAAACTGATAAAGTGAATCCTTTTGAAACCCGCGTCTGTATAGGAAACACATCATTTGACTAGAAGCTGGGCAACTAAATACCATTTTGTCAAAAGCATGTATTTCCAAAACCTGTGCTAATAGAGCAGAGGCATAACCCTTGCCCCTGTGTTTAGGAGGCGTATAGATACGATAGAGCTTGCCTTTTGTGTTAAGAGCAATTAAGCTACAAATTTCATCGCCTTGCATCAGCGTATAGATTTTTGAAATAGGATCCTTTGAAATATAATGAAGATCGTTTTGCCAGTTTGTATGTGTGTTTGTTATCTTAAGTGCTTCTAAAGAAGCTTCTATAATCGTTAGGCTGGATGGATTAGTGAGTGATGTCTCGATTCGTTTTCTGAAGCCTTCTTTTGTAAGACTATAATAGTAAAGAAGTGTGGTTTTGTGATAGTCACATTTTTCATAGAACCTGATTGCACGATCGTTATCTCCTAGTACTTCAAGCATGAGTTGACGAGCTGAAGATTTGACGGCATCTTGTTCATGTAATTGCATAAGCATCTTGCTTACGCCTTTACCACGATAGCCTGGCGCAACAGATAATGCACCACAGCGTAGTGTCTGTAGTTGATCATAAGCATTTAAGCCTCCAAGTAGAACCGCAATAGGGTTTTCACCATCATAAGCCACATAACTCAGTGCTCGATCATTACCCTCGATACCAAAAAAACGATCGACAAACGCATCATAGGGCATGTTAAAAGGCATCTGATAGTCTGAGAAGCCGAGTGAAAAGGCGTCGTAGATGGCTTTGTCACCAGCGCTTACACCATCTAAATAGATTATATTGTCTTGAATAACTCTCATATGTCACTCTCCTTTGTTGGATTTCCTAATAATAGGCTTAGCATTGAATTTGCATAAGCTTCAATAGCATTATGACTGATGGGGATGTTCATAACCACGTAGGTATGCATCATACCATCTAGACTAGATAAAACAACATAACATAGATCATCTATTGGGAAGTAGGGACGAAATTCTCCTGATTCAATACCTTGTTCTATCACTGTTGAAAGATCTTTGAAGAAAGATTGATAACGGTCATAGGCTAGAGACTTTATATGTTTTTCTTTTGAAAGTGTTGACCAAAATTCAAAAGAAAATCTAGCAATGGCATGTGTCTCAGGTTGATTAAGTCCTTCGAGTACACGATAAAAATAGTTCTTAAAAAGTTGACTGTATGAAGTAGGTTCATCTAACTCGGATTTTAGTGCTTGAAAAAGATTGCGTCTCATGAGAAGCCTTTGATTGGCAATTTCAATAAAGAGGGCTTCTTTACTATCAAAATAAGTATAAATACCACCTTTACTTATGCCCGAGTATTCTACAATATCATCGATCTTCGTTTGTGTATAACCCTTTTCACTAAAGACATAAAGGGCTGCTTCTAGAATTTGACTTTTTCGAATTGCCATTTTTTCCTGAGATATTTTTGGCATTATATTCCACCTTTCACAATGTGTTGATAACAATGAATTCGCATTCGCGAATTAAATAAAAGACTCGACAGTCTTTTATTTAATTCTATCAAAAATATAATTACTTTGCAATCTTCTTGGGTATAATCAATACAAATTACGAAGTTAAGGAAAGGGGTAACATTATGTCGCACAGGATTATTAGAATGCAAAAGATTGGTTTTCAATGGGAGATGGACAATCCATTTTTATTTTGCGCACATCATAAAGACTTATATCCAAAAGGAGATGCGCATCAAGGACCTACCGTTCCGCTGACAGATAGACAGCTTGGGGAGGACTTCGCAATTAAGGATGGTTTTAGAATGTATCATGGAACCAAGGTACCTGGTTTTCCTGTACACCCACATAGAGGTTTTGAGACAGTAACCATCGTAACACAAGGTTTTGTAGATCACTTTGATTCAAACGGTGCTTGTGGCAGATATGGTGATGGTGATGTTCAATGGATGACAGCAGGAGCAGGCTGTCAGCATGCGGAGATGTTTCCACTTGTCTATGAAGAGAAAGAAAATCCGCTTGAATTGTTTCAAGTCTGGTTGAATTTACCTGCAAAGGATAAGTTCACAGCCCCTGATTATAAAATGCTGTGGAGCGAAGATATTCCATTAATCACTATAGGTCCTGAATATGGGGCGAATTGCCAGGTGAAAATAATTGCAGGTAACTTTTACGGTAAGAGTGCAATACCACCTTGCCCTGCATCCTATGCGGCTAACCCTGAATCAAAGGTCGGGATATTTTTAATAAAAATGACCCCATATTCTGAAATCCATCTAGAAAAAGTATCCTCTACATTTAATAGAAATTTATACTATTATCAAGGAAATGGTAATATCACTATTGGTAGTAATTCGATTCCATCAGGGATGAGAATTAAGCTTGATGGCAATGCAGAAGTTGATATCTATAATGGTAAGCATGACAGCTATCTATTGTTGCTTGAAGGGGAACCAATTCACGAGCCAGTTGTAAGTTATGGCCCTTTTGTTATGAACACCGAGGCTGAAATTAGACAGGCGTTTAGCGACTATCAACACACGCATTTCGGTGGTTGGCCATGGGATAGGCCTGATCCTGTAAACGATAGAGATTCGGGCAGATTCGCAAAATATATCAATGGGTCAACAGAGANNTGGTAATTGTGGCCGTTCTAATTACTGGAATTGTAAACTATAATAGATCGATATTTGTCATTAAAGAAAAATATGAAGTGATTCTTAAAAATGCAACTGAGCTCAACATCGAAATGTTAAAGCTCCAAGAAACTGATATTTTAGATGGAGAAATAACTGAGCTCGATGCGCAAAGGGATGCATTAAAGATCATTAAGAATCAAGGCATTATTGATCTAGGTGATAATGGCTATAACTATGTGCTAAATTCTGGCGGTGAGATGATTTATCATCCAACACTCTCGGGTCAAAATATCCTCCATACGATGGATTATAGTTCACCACCAAAGGCCTTTATAGAAGAAATCATCGAAAAGGCAAAATCTGGGGGTGGTTTTGTCACGTATAAATGGATGAATGAAGCTACTGGCAAACTCGATGAGAAATTGAGCTATGTTCAGTACTTTGAACCTTGGGACTGGGTGGTTGCTTCTTCAACCTATCTGAGTGATTACAACCATGTGGTGATGTCGATTTTAAATGAGGGAATAAAAGCATTTGCAATTGTTTTAATTCTGCTATTTTTCGTGATTCAACTTTTCTTTACAGAATTAATTGAGCCATTAAATGCAACTGTAACCGCTATGGAAGCATTAGAAAATGGCGAGCACTTTTTATTAACCGATACCAGTCGGAAGGATGAACTTGGAAAGCTGACAAGAGGCTATAATCGAATGGCGAAGGCAATTAAAGAAAATGAAGAAGTCCTATTAAATCGCAATGAAGAATTAGCTGAAGCAAATACAGAAATTCAAGCTCTGTACCAACAAATGTTAGCTTCTGAAGAAATGCTTCGATATAATTACGACGAACTTGCCAAGTACAAACAAGCGCTAGAATCTGAACAGGACAACTATCGAAGAGTTATGGCTGCAAGTAATGAAACCTATTGGCAGTTTGATGTGGCACAAAACCTAGTAACATTGACGAACTTAAAACGTAAAGGCCAAACAGAAACCTTTGATTTTAGCCACTTAATTGATATGATTCACGAAGAAGATCGTGTGCTATTAACTCAAAATTTAGATGGCAACTTAGAAGTTCCTATTTTCAATATTAAATTGAGATTTTTGATGGAAGCAGAAAATGAAGTTTATCATTGGCATCAGATGATTGGCATTCGAGAAGAAAATTTGATCTTTGGTTCATTAACAGATATACATCAGGAAGTTATCAATCGAGAACGAATCGAATTTTATGCATTTCACGATCCAGTACTAGGTCTTTACAATATGGACTTTTTTAGCGATACCATACGCAATACACTTCACTTTATTAATGATGAAGAAAAGCATGTGCTTTTAGTAGTGGGTGTTGTGGGCTATGCGAGATTGTTAAATGCATATGGCAAGAATCTTACGGATATCATGGCTTTCCAGTTAAGTGCTGAGGTCAGTGCATTTTTTGACACAGCGGATTATATTTCAACGCTTCATAGTGGTAGATTTGCAGTTTGGATGAAATGTGACCATCCTGATGATTGCCTAGTGGATGAAATTAGGAAATTTGAGGAAATGGTCGTCGAACGCGTCGGAAAGTTTGCAAACATAGAAATGCCAATTGATTTGGCTTTTGGTGCAACGCTGATTGGAAGTGATCATACCGAAACCACTAGTGCAATCTCGGAAGCGGAAACTGCTTTTGAAAGTGCAGTTGCGACGGGTAAGTTTCATAAGATTAATTGGTACGACGCATCACTTAAGGATGCTAAAGAGAGAATGCTTACCATAGAGCAACAGCTGATCAAAGCATTAGATAAAAATGAGATTTACCTGGTTTATCAGCCACAATACGAAACCTTTGATAGTCCGAAAATTAAAGGTTATGAAGCACTTGTTAGATGGCATAATGAAACACTTGGAAATGTTCCGCCAATTGAGTTTATACCTTTTTCCGAAGATGTGGGCTTAATCAATCCGATTGGTCGATTCGTCATTAAGGAAGCGGTTAGCTTTGTTGGCGAACTGAAAAGGAAAGGGAAATTGGTCAGTGTGTCTATTAATGCATCGTACAAAGAACTGTTACAAAATGATTATGTTTCTTATCTACTAAGTCAAGTTGAGGCACAGGACGTTTCTGTCTCTCAAATCCATATAGAAATTACAGAGTCAATGATTTCAGAGTATATTGATATTGTCAGAGAGAAATTGATTGAACTTGTTGCTTTAGGTTTTGAAGTGCATATGGATGACTTTGGTACAGGGTATTCTTCTCTCTATCAATTAGGTAAAATGCCTGTTCAAGTCCTTAAAATTGACAAAAGCTTTGTTTGGGCAATTGAAACAGATGACAAAATGAGATATTTGACCGAGCTTATCATCAATACTGCCCATCAAATGTCGCTTAAAATTATCGCAGAAGGTGTTGAAACCATTGAACAGTATGAAGCCCTTAAACGGATGGGTTGCGATTTGTATCAAGGCTACTTGTTCTCAAAACCACTGAAGGCGGAAGAGATAAAAGCAAAGATATAAAATCGAAAAAAAAATAAAAGCAAAAATATTAACATTAAAATCAAGTCAAATATATTAAAAAAGGAGAGACTCAAATCTATTAGTAGATTTAGAATCATCTCCTTTTTTATGAGTTTAAATGTTTAAGTTTATAGCATTCACACGAAATATCATAATTGACTGTCCCACAAAAGGTATTGATCAAGATAGTTAGAACTTATGGTTATATGACTCAACTCATCAGATTTATGAAGAGATAGCTCGTTATTATGAAGCGTAGAAAAACGTGGGTCGCCATGCTTCTTATCTGGAATCGTAATTAAAAGATAGCGAATGTCATTCTCTTTCAGTCCAAGAAGGTAATCGGTCAATGTAGCTGCAGGTAAGAAAGGATCGTTTTGATATTCGACGATACACACAGGCGGAAGACCTTTCGTTGGCTTGCAGTAGCTGTATTGAGACCAAAATGTATCTGGTGGCGTTCTTCTACCTGAAAGTGCTGTAAATGTCATTTCCATCCCTGAAAAAGGAAGCAGTGTTTTTAAGTCAAGTACAGGATAAAGTAGACAGATAGAATGAATATTCAGTTCCTTAAAGCTGGCATATCGTTCAACCTGATGAAGGCAGAATGATTGTGTGATCAAATGTGCTCCAGTGGACCATCCCATAAGTCTAAGCCTTCGGATATCAACGCCATAGCTAGGTGCAATTTGTTCGATATATTTGAATGCAGTATACAACGCTTCAATTGGTTGAGGCATTTGAGCAAAAGGTGCTTCCACGCCGTGATAAAGAATAAAACAGGTATAACCTCTCGCTAGAAACTGAAGTACAATAAATTCAATTTCTTTTTCTTGTGTGCTGATATAACCACCGCCTGGACAGAGCATCACAGCGGGTGCAAGAGAATCACTTTCAGTTGAAGGTCCAACGACCCTTAGCTCTGGATATGAAAGTGAGGGGTGCAGTGAATAACGGACATCAAACATGATGCTACCTAACCTTTCTTATTCAGCTTGCTTAAATATCGATAAATGGTCGCCTCAGAACTATCCAAAACCATCGCAGTTTGGCTAACTGCTCCCTTCATAAGAAAGAAGTTGTCGTCTCCAAGTTTTTCTACAACCTTCATTCGCTCAGCAGGAGATAGCCTTGATGGATCAACATTAGGATCCCCGGATACTTCTATGGCATATTTGAGGATTAATTCTCTTGGTGTGATTTGCAAACGTTCTAACTCTATTGTATCTGTATGTGTCTCAGATAAGCTTGGCAGAAATGCCATATTTTGAAGTAACTCTGCTGCTTTTTGATATCTTGTAACATCTGTATTAATACATAAAACCGCACGGGGATTGCCATTTTTATCTAGGATGAAGTAAGTATTGCCACGAAGTGGCGTCTTATCCTTTGCATAAATAGGATGTTGATTGTAATAAGGTGGTGCATCGTTACCTTTGTCTTTCAATTTTGAAACTGCAAATCCAGTTAGTGGATCGCCAATTTTAGTGCCACTAACTTGTCCGTTGTGAACAGCAACAACGGATTGGCGTAGATCATCTAAACTGTATAAGATAATTTCAGTTGCATCGTCAAAACAACCGGATAAAAAGGTAACCAGATGTTTGTATGGGGTAAAATCGAACTCTATAATAAAATCACCTCGTCTAAAAAGTATTATTAACAACATTGTAGCATCTGTTGGTTTCTTTTGTAAACGACTTGTACTTTTGATATTTTTAGTGTATTATCAAGGTGTAATAATTTTTTATCACTGTAATAAAATATTTGATTATGGAGGCCAATATGTCACAAATTAAGCATCCTGCTGAACCATTTAAGATTAAAATGGTGGAACCACTTTATAAAACGACAAGAGAACATAGAGAAGAAGCTCTAAAGGAAGCTGGTTACAACCCATTTCTTTTAAAGTCAAAAGATGTTTATATCGACCTTTTAACGGATAGTGGAACAGGTGCGATGAGCGATAATCAATGGGCTGGTATCATGCTTGGCGATGAAGCTTATGCAGGTAGCCGTAACTACTTCAACATCGTTGAAGCGGTTCATGACATATTTGGCTATGAGTATATCGTTCCAACGCATCAAGGTCGTGGTGCTGAACAAGTTCTTTTCCCAATAATGATAAAGCCAGGTCAATACGTGCTAAGCAATCATCATTTTGATACGACAAAAGGACATGTTGAACTCGCAGGTGGTAAAGCTAGAAACTTCTTAATCCCAGAAGCGGTAGATACAACGACTTATTATGACTTTAAAGGCAATTTTAATATAGAAGCAACTGAGGCATTTATCGAAGAAGTTGGCGCAGAAAATGTTGCGTTTCTAATCATGACAGTTACAAACAACTCTGCTGGCGGTCAGCCAGTTTCTATGGCAAATATGAAAGC
>DJWQ01000095.1 GCA_002441045.1 Firmicutes bacterium UBA6226
GCACCAACGCCTGAACCCATAAATCTCTGTGGAATTTTATGTGTGACAGGTACGATGATTTTCCCATCAACTTCCTCAATACCTAGTTTTTCAAAAAGGTTTGGATCGATGCTCATAACCTTAATGTTCGGGTAGTCTGTTAGAGCCAACCCTTGTCCATGGCATTTTACCATGATCTTATCGTCAAGTGTTAAAAGATCTAAAGTTTCGTCATCAAAATACACTAAAACGTGCTCGACGCCACCATGTGTACCTGTCACAAACCCTTTTCTACCTTTCGCATCTCCTGTAACGACTCTGGCTTCATTGCCAATACAGCTAAAAACATTTAAACCACCTGAAGTAGCAGTGTCACTGTGACAAAGAGAGACGCCTGGTTCAACATGGTCGCCAACCCAGCCAAAGGCAGGATCACCGATCTTTACATTGTATGTAATACCGCCAGTTGCTGGAATTACATGGACATTGCCATCCGTATCGACGCGATAACTAACGAACAAAGGATGACGAATGGTACCTTGTACCGATTGTTTGACAAGCTTGTCAATATTCGTTTTCATTAAGTATATCCTCCAATAAATTCAGTCAACGACATTATATCACATTATAGGCGGATATAAGGAAAGTTTTATATGGTATTTTGCAGCCGTTTCGACTATTTTCAGTCTATTTTATGTCCTTGAAAAACGAGAATGTTCGTGCTTAGTTGAAAATCATCCTCAAATACACTATAATACAAACATTAGGGTTTTTGACCAAATAACATTTTAGGAGTTGAAATGAACAATAATTACTTAACGCCTAAGGAAATTGCTAACAAATGGGTGGAAATAGGAAAACAAAAAGCAAACTATCCTTTTATAACGGTACTTTTATTATCGATGATGGGTGGCTTCTTCATAGCTTTAGGTGGACACGGCTATTTAGTCGTATCGCAAACGCTAGGTAACATCGATGTGGGACTTGCAAAGTTCATGGGTGCGGCAGTATTCCCAGTAGGCCTTATGCTAGTAGTGATCGCTGGTGGTGAACTCTATACGGGTAACGCTTTGATTTCAACTGCGTGGGCACAAGGTGAAGTTAAGCTTCAAAGCTATATTAAAAATTTAGTGCTCGTCTATCTTGCGAACCTTATTGGAGCGTTATTATTAGTCGCTATGCTTTATAAATCAGGTTTATACACTGGACACTTAGCAGAGAAAACCATCGCAATTGCAGAAGGAAAAGTATCTCTTAGCTTTGATGCCGCAATTATCCGTGGTATTTTATGTAACGTACTTGTCGCAGGTGCGGTCTATATTCAAGTGGCTTCAAAGGATATAATTGGAAAGATCTTTGCAATGTGGTTTCCGGTTATGCTGTTTGTATTATCTGGTTATGAGCACAGCGTTGCCAACATGTTTTTTATCCCACTGGGCAAGTTCCTCGGTGGTAACTTCACATGGTCTGAGGCAATTTTACACAACTTTATCCCTGTAACGATTGGTAACCTTATCGGTGGTGGTCTCTTTATAGGGATTGTCTACTGGGCGGTATACGTACGAGGTAAAAAGTAATGAGAGTGGTAGGCTGCCATTTGTCGGTTAGCAAAGGCTATTTGGCAATGGGAAAACAGGCTCTCGCTATTCAGGGCAATACCTTTCAGTTTTTCACAAGAAATCCCAGAGGCGGACAGTCAAAGCCTATAGATATAGCAGATGCAAATGCGCTGATAGAACTCATGAGTATCAATGACTTTGGGCCGATTCTAGCACATGCCCCCTATACGCTTAATCCCTGTTCAAAGGATCAAAAGGTAAGGGAGTTTGCCCAGCTGGTATTTGAAGAAGACTTAGAAAAACTTGAGGCACTTCCAGGAACCTACTATAATTTTCATCCAGGTAGCCATGTTGGTGCTGGCGTTACTGAAGGGATTCAGCAAATCGTAGATCTTTTAAACAAAGTCATGTTCAAAGAACAAAAAACGATTATTTTACTTGAAACCATGTCAGGAAAAGGTACTGAGGTTGGTAGTCAGTTCGAAGAGCTTAAGGCGATCATCGATGGTTGTCACTTTAAGGAGCACATCGGCATATGTCTTGATACTTGCCACATCTATGACGCAGGATATGATATCGTGACAGATTTAGATGGTGTATTGGCACACTTTGATGCGGTTATCGGACTCGAACGATTAAAAGCCATACACTTAAATGATAGTAAAAATCCGTTTAAAAGCCATAAAGACCGACACGAAAAGTTAGGTCGAGGGTTTATTGGTGAAGAAGCATTTAAAAAGTTTATCAATCACCCTAAACTTAGACATTTACCGCTATATTTAGAAACGCCAAACGAACTGGATGGCTATGCAGCGGAAATTAAGTGGATTAGGAATAATACATTATAATTTTATAGTGAAGGAATAGAGAGTTTTGCCGATCTGTCTAAATGATCGCGGGCTCTCTTTTTTTCTCAAGGCATAAAAATCTGTTTTGTGATAAAATAGAAGTGCTAATTTATTACGAATAGAAAATGAAGATCGGACACGATTTATATAGAAAGGTACGTTATGACATTTGAAGCATTAGAAATTTCGCCTTGGCTCATTGAGGCACTCAAAAACATTGGCATTAAGACGCCAACCAGCATACAGGAAACGGCAATCCCGCTGATTTTGGCTGGGAAAGATGTTATCGGACAAGCACCAACTGGCACAGGTAAAACCTATGCCTTTTTATTGCCGACGCTCTCTAAGATAGACATGGCCTCGGACCGCATCCAGCTTTTGATTTTGACACCGACACGTGAACTGGCGCAGCAAATTTTTGAAAACGTCAACCAATTGATTAAAGACACCTCGCTTAAGGCGGCTGCCATTTATGGTGGCGTGGAGACACAAAAGCAAGTAAAGAAAATCGACTCAGGTGCAACGATTCTTGTTGCCACGCCGGGACGACTTATTGATCTGATGCGACAAGGGATACTAGACGTAACTGAGATGCCATTTTTGGTGATCGATGAAGCTGATCAGATGTTACTTCTCGGTTTTAAGGATGAACTTGATTTTTTACTTAAAACGTTAAAGCTGAGAAAGCAAACGCTTTGCTTTTCTGCAACCATGGATAAAGCGGTTAAGAAGTTAGCTTATAAGCATCTTATCGACCCAGCTGAGATCAGATCTAAAGATGAGGAAGTCCACCTGAGTCTTGATCAAAAATTGATTCAGACCACAGACCGCTGGAAAACCGTAGCGCTGATAGAACAGCTTAGAACGACCAATCCATATATGGGAGTCATCTTCTGTCGAACAATTAGACGGGTTGAAAAAGTGGTTGGTGAACTTATCAGAGAGGGCTTTGATGTGAAACCAATCCACGGCGATTTATCCCAAAACGTGAGACTTAGAACGATGAAAGCCTTTAAGGAAGGCGAATTCCAATATCTGATTACCACAGATCTCGCTGCAAGAGGCCTCGATATTTCACATGTGACGCACATCTATAACTTAGATTTACCTGAAACCGTTGAAACCTATATTCATCGACTTGGAAGAACAGGACGTATGGGGGCTGAAGGATGTGTCATCTCTATTGTGACCGATAAAGACAGCGAGGGAATCAAAGCGCTTGAAGCACATTTAGGATATTCACTTGAGTTGATAAAGTTTGAAAGACCAGAAGATCATGTGGATCGGACACATGAGAAGTAAACGCTTCATACGAATTAATAAACACATGCATATGCGTTAATTATAGAGCAGTTTCAAAACAGAGAAATAGAATATTTTCAAATCAAAAAAGTTAGGAGCAAACATGAAAGTAATCATAGCAGAAAAACCTTCTGTGGCAAAAAACATAGCAGATGCCGTTTCAGCCACACAAAGACGAGATGGTTATTTTGAAGGAAATGGGTTTTATGTCACTTGGGCTTTTGGTCATTTACTAGAGTTATTTGATGCGAAGGATTATGACGAAGCACTTTCAAGCTGGCGCATGACGAATTTTCCCTTTATCCCTGACGGATTTAAATATAAAGTCAAGCACGATTCAAATGATCGTAATAAGGTCGATCAAGGTGCGCTCAAACAGATTTCCACCATTGAGAACCTCATTAATCAACCTGCAGTCGAAGCAGTTATCAATGCCTGTGACTACGATAGAGAAGGGCAGATTATCGGCGATATCATCATCGATTATCTCAAAGTAGAAAAGCCAGTCGAAAGACTTCTTCTAAATGAATGGACGCCTGAAGAGGTGTCACAAGGCCTTAAAAAAACCGTAAACAATATCGATATGAGACCACTTAAGGATGCTGGTATCGGCAGACAATGGGCAGACTGGATCATTGGGATTAATTTGACTTCCGTTGCCACACTTAAGTATAAAAGAGGTGGCGGTAAACCCCTTAATATAGGTCGCG
This sequence comes from Firmicutes bacterium UBA6226, assembly GCA_002441045.1. The sequence continues at coordinate 4,399 of DJWQ01000095.1, forward strand.
TTTTGATGCCAACCTTGAAAATTATCTATGACCGAGATATGGAAATCGCCAATTTTGTTAAAGAGGAGTTTCACAAACTCACGGCAAAGTTTTTAAAAGAGGGTGTTGTAGATCCCTTTGATGCGGTCTATATGCTAGATGGAAAAGATAAGTTCGAAGATAAGGAAGCGCTTGAGCAGTTAAAAAAAGCACTTGGAAAAGCCGCTTATGTGATCGATGAGAAAATCGTTGAGCAGAAACGTGAGTACCCGCCATCGTTGTTTAACCTTTCTGGTTTACAGGGTTATGTGACAGGTAAGTACAAAGGATGGACATCTGAAAAAGTATTAAAAGTCGCTCAAGAACTATATGAGAAAAAACTCATCACGTATCCGAGAACGGCATCCTTAGCGCTTGAAGAATCGCTAATAGAGAAAGCTTCGAAGGTACTAAACGTGCATAAAAGAGGACTTTCATATGAAAATGAAGTGGCGTTCTCAACAAGCAAACGCATCTTTGATAATTCAAAAGTGGAAAGCCATAGTGCCATCATTCCCACTTATATCGTAGGAAGTAAGTTGTCACCAGATGAGAAAATCGTCTATGAAGCGGTAAAAAATAGATTTATCATGCAGTTCATGCCTGTTGCAGAGCATGAGGAGGTTAATATCTGGATTAAGGCGACCCCAAATGAGCCATATGAAGGTGAGCTCGGTAGATTTAACGCTAAAGGCAGAACGCAGCTGGTTGAAGGCTGGCGTAAAGTTGAGAAGATCCAAAGTAAAGAAAAATTCTTACCTGAATTATCAGAGGGTGAAAGCGTTACTGCGAAACAGCTTAAAATTGAGACCAAAGGGACGACGCCACCGAAGCATCATACAGAGAAGACGCTTTTAAAAGTTATGGAAACTTGTGGGAAAAAATCAAAGACAAAAAAAGAAGTAGAAGCGTCAGAGTCCGAATCTGACGGTGATACAGAGGATGGCGATGAATTAGATGAGGGCCTTGAGACGGTTGAGGTCAATGCGTCTGAAGATTTAGATGCACCCGTTGATAACGAAGAGGAAATAGAACTTTTAAAAGCCATCTTAAGTGGTTATAGCATCGGTACTCCAGCGACGCGCGCAGAAACCATAGCAAAACTAAAACGTGTAGGATACATCGGTGTTAAGGGCAAGTCTTTATTTTGCACCGATATGGGAAAGCGAATGGTAGAGCAATTCCCAGTGAAGACGCTTTTTGACTTAGAATATACAGGAAGACTAGAAAAGACCTTATCTGATATCAGTAAAGGTGAAGTAACGCGTGATGCTTTTATGTCGGTCATCACTGATTTTACCACTGAAGCAGTTGCAACCATCAAAGGCGATGCCTTTCATGTGATCGATGACAGTGGTGAAAAGGGTAGAGATTATTCCGATCAAACGCTTGGCAATTGCCCTGCCTGTGGCTCCCCAGTCGTAGAAGGTGAAAAAGGATTTGGCTGCACCAACTGGAAGGGTGGCTGTAAATTTGTGGTCTGGAAGGAAGACCGATTTTTACAAGCTTTAAAAGTAAGAGCGACTCGACAAACGGTTGAAAGATTACTCGAAAATGGCGAGCTTTACAGCAACAGCTTCGTCAATAAAAAGGGTGTGAAGTTTTCCGCGCACCTAACTTATGTTAAAAATGAAGATTCGGGGTATTATAATTGGAAAATGCATTTCTAATTTTAACTTGTCATTCATTGGACACTTTGATAAACTGATTTATAGTATTATAGACTAATTAACAGGGAGAAATTCATGTTAGGAACAAACGGTTTTTTCGCAGAATTCAAAAGATTTTCAGCAAATTTGGCACATGACGGGAGAGGTCTGTCCAAAATTATATGCCGAAAGTCTATTTAAACCCATCCAGATGGTTCTTTTAACTCGGAATATAATGGTCACCTCACCCTAAGTAGATACTACTTAGGGTTTTTTATTAAGCCAAAATCTTACTTGTGGCAAAAGATCAAAATAAACCATTGAATTTAAGGAGAAAATGCATCATGGAAAATTACAACTTAAGCGTTTCAGAAAAAACCGCTTTAAATAAAAATATTACTAAAAACTACTTTTTTACATTTATACAAAGTGTGGATCTCACACGAGGTATCTGGATGATTTATCTTGCTAGTAAAGGTATGAGCCTAACACAACTTGGTATCTTAGAAACGATCTTTCACATTACCTCATTAACTATGGAAGTGCCAACGGGTGCAGTTGCTGACCTATATGGTCGTAGGGTTTCAAGAATCGTTGGAAGAGTCTGTTCTGTTATAAGTGTCATGCTACTTTTGTTTTCCCATAGCTTTATCGGCTATGCCATTTCCTTCATCATAACCGCACTTTCCTATAACATGGAGTCCGGTGCTGGCGATGCGCTAGTCTATGATTCTATGAAAGCGGTGGGCAGAGAAGAGGAGTACATGAAGGTCGGGGGCAACAAGGAGATGATCTTCCAGTTGGCGAATGTGGTGTCTTTCCTAGCGGGGGGCTATCTTGCAACGAAGAGCTATCCTTTGGCGTTTGCTGTTACCATCGTTATTGGGTTATTCACTGTGATTTATGCATTTGGGTTCAAAGAACCACCACTTGCGCCAAAAGCGTTAAGTGAATCTCACCAGTTAACTGAATCCAACCATATAATTGAATCCATTCAGAAAACGGAGATTCCAGAAAATGAAGCCACAAAAGAACGCTATAGTATGTACAAGCAGCTGACAGAGAGCTTTAAAATTCTTAAAGGTCATAGACGATTGATGTTCTTAATTCTCTTCTCGCAGTTTTTAATGAGCTTTACCACGACGGTGTTTTTTTATCTTCAAAATTACATGAAGGGCGATGGCTATAGTGAATTTGCAATAGGGTCAGTGTATGCGGTTACAGGCGTTTTAGGCGCAATTCTAGCACCACAGGTCTTTAGGATTGAAGCGGTTATTAAAGAAAAAGGCATCTTGGTTGCCATGCCCATCGTCATCGCACTGAGTACGTGGGGCATCGCTCTGGCGAAGTACCATTTTCTCTTCTATATTCCGATTTCGCTTGCAGAAGGGTTGATTTTTGTTGCTCTTGGGGATTATATCAATAAAGTGATTCCAAGTGAAAA
>DJWQ01000144.1 GCA_002441045.1 Firmicutes bacterium UBA6226
ATCAGCTTCATAAATCATTTGGTAGCAATAAGGTCATAGACGGTCTAAACCTTGTCGTTCCTGAAAACAGCATTTATGGTCTTCTTGGGCAAAACGGCGCTGGAAAAACCACAACGATGAAGATGACCTTGGGTCTGCTTAAAATCGACCAAGGTACGATAAAAGTATTTGGTGAAAACGTTCATTATGGACAGACGCCAACCAACCAACACATCGGGTTTTTACCTGATGTCCCAGAGTTTTATGGCTATATGAAGCCACAGGAGTATCTAGAGCTTTGTGGTAGAATCACAGGCATTCCTGAACCACTATTAAAGCCGAGGATTCAAGAGCTTCTTACTCTAGTTGGACTTGAAAATGCGAAAAAGAAAATTGGGGGATATTCTAGAGGAATGAAGCAACGCCTTGGCATCGCTCAAGCGATGATCAATGAACCTAAGCTGCTCATCTGCGATGAACCAACCTCTGCGCTCGATCCTATCGGGAGAAAGGAAATCCTTGATATCCTTCTTAAACTGAAAGGCAAGACGACGGTTATTTTTTCCACCCATATTTTATCCGATGTAGAACGCATCTGTGATCATATAGGTGTTTTAAGTGGCGGTATGCTCGCACTAGAAGGCAACCTATCTGAAATCAAGGAAAATGGCCGGACCGATCTTATCGAAATTGAGTTTGCCTCTAAGGAGCAACTCAGCCAATTCCGTGCACTCGATGCGACAAAGGCTTACTTTTCATCCGATAACACTTCAAAGCTTACTGTAGAAGGTGGTAGCCTATTTATTGAGACTGAATCCGTGAAAAGCACACAGCTTCATGTACTGAAGATTCTCGCTGAAGCTGAGCTCGTACCCAACCGGATAGAGCTTTTAGAACCGACGCTTGAAAATCTCTTCATGGAGGTGGTGAAATGAGACCTTATATCGCATTTGTAAAAAAGGAGTGGTTAGAAGCGCTTCGCACCTATAAGGTATTCATCTTCGCAATCGTTTTTGCACTTTTGGGAATTATGAATCCCATCACTGCCAAAGTGACCCCACAGCTACTTGAGACTTTTATGCCAGAAGGGATGCAGATTACTTTACCGGAACCTACTGCTCTCGATTCTTGGGCTCAGTTTTATAAAAACGTCGGTCAAATGGGGCTTATCGTACTCGTCATCCTATTCAGTACGTTGATTTCACATGAAATTACAAAAGGTACACTCATTAACATTCTAACGAAAGGTCTGAAAAGAAGCACTGTCATTTATGGAAAGCTCACCCTTTCTATCTTACTTTGGTCGGCGAGCTTTGTGCTTTGCTTTGGTTTAACGGACATCTATACGCGTTATTTCTGGGATGTGAGCATTTTACATCACGCCTATTTTGCAGGGGTTTGCCTATGGCTATTTGGCGTCTTTTTAATCAGTGTGACACTTCTTGGCGGTATCTTGTTTAGCAACAGCTATGGCAGCCTTCTGACGACTTTACTTGTCTTTATCGTACTGATGATCTTGGGAATTTTTGAGCCAATCGCAAAGTTTAATCCCACATGGCTTGTAACACAAAACATGGGTCTGGTTCAAGGTAATATGTCACCAGATCGACTCATTCCTGCAATCCTTAGTACCATTATTGTCATTGTGCTCTTAAATGTCGTTTCGGTCATTACCTTTAATCGAAAAGCGATTTAATATAACAAGCAATAATTCAAACTCGTCTTAAGACTAAAAAAATCCTATAAAGAATCCGTTGACAGCTAACTGTTTTAACGGAACTTTTATAGGATTTACTTTTTTAAATCTTCTTATGTTGCCATTTGCCTTTTCCAAACCAAACTGCCATAATACCCGCCTCTGCTGCAACTGAGATGCCAATTGCGAGCCAGACACCGTCAGATCCAAGTGGGATTAAAGTTGTGAGTAGGATAGCAAGTGGAATTTTTACCGCCCAGTTACCTACAAGCGAAGCAAGCATTGGTGGGAAAGTATCTCCTGCGCCTGAGAAAGCCGAGCCAAAAACCGTGTTGATAATCGCAAATAAAACACCGGTATAAGTGATTCTCAAATAATTGACGCCAATTCGGATGACATCAGGATCATCGACGAAAAAACGCATGAAACTATGAGGGAAGATATAAAATGGTATCGAGAATACGATCATATTTAAAGTCGCGAGTAGCACACCTTGCTTGACCAGTCGTTTTGCCTTTGGAATGTCTGCTTGACCAAGACTTTGCCCCACCATAACCGAAAGCGCTGTACCTAGACCTGCAAGAAAGATAAATACAAAGTTAAAAAAACGACCACCAACACCAAAGGCTGCTCCAGCTGCAACCCCTTGTGCTAGCACCAATCGATACATAATTAAACCTGTAAATGGACGCGTAATCATCTGCATCACAGCAAATCCACCAATTTTCACGATGCGGATGACCATACTGATCTCGAGCTTAAGATGTGAAAATAAAACCTCAAGTCTCCCCTCAAATACATTCTTAAAAGTGAGTCGCGTCATGAGTAAGAAAGCCACAACCTCAGAAAGGACAGTTGCGGTCGCTGCGCCACCGATGCCCTGATGGAAAACGTTAATAAAAATATAGTCTAAAATGATATTGCAGATGTTCGCCGTGATAAAGATTTTTACTGGATTTTTTGTATCTCCTGTGGCCTGAACGATGGACCTTGAGGTGGCATTATAAAAGAAAAACGGTAGTCCAAGTAATCCGATTACGACGTAGGTTCTGGCCATCTCGAGCACTGAAGCGTCTGCATCGCCAAAGATCCAAAGGAGACCATCTAAACCTAAAAAGCTACCCACTGTGACCACTGCACCGATGAGGATCGACAGAATCAGACCTGTTGATGCGATAGTCTGAATCATCCCTTTATCTTCTGCTCCTGAATATCTGGCTACCAACGCTACCACACCTGCAGCCACAACGGTTGGTAGAACTTGTATAACACCTAAAAGTGAAGTCCCAGTTCCAGCAGCTGCTGCCTCTGTACTGCCCAGCCTTGCTATAAACCACATATCCGTGATCACTAATACTGTATGTAACGCTTGTCCTAACATAACCGGCCATGCCAGTTTCCAAATTAACGCTATGGTTTTAGCGTCTAGACCTATTCCTCTAATTATCTTATGATGCTTATCTTTAGACGCCATAATTCCCCCAAATGTTGATTTTTAAAATATAAAAAAGTCAGCTTGTATAATATTCGATACAAAACTGACTTTTCCTTTAATTATATTTAGTGTTACGAAACTTTAACGATTTACAAGCGCAATCACCAGTTCACTTATAACTCATCGATTAACGATGCCATGATAAAATCATTTCTAGAAAGCCCGTGAATTTTATGTGTCATTAAGTGGATGACCACACGGCCCCATCCCAGCTCGATATCAGGATGATGCCCCTGCTCCTCTGCGATGGCACCCACTTTATCGACAAATTCCAGTGCCGATTTAAAATCCTTAAATTTATAATGCTTTTCAAGTTTCGCTTCTTCTATTACTTCCCAGCCTTCTGATAGCTCGGATTTCAGTGCTTTAAGCTCTTCCCCTACGATCGGTGGCGTTCCCAGAGAACAGGGGATACATCTTTCTTGACTCAATCCAGACATAACGACCTCCTTTGTGTTACTTATACCCCTTTTTTCAAGAAAGCATTAGCATAAATTTCTGAAGATCGCGTCATCTCTTTAGCAAAGTCTGACATATATTTTCGATTGCAAAATGCTGTAATCGTGCTATCGAAGTCATAATCAGGCTTGCCCGACTGTTTAATGTGCATCTCTCTAAGCTCGGTCTCACTTAATCTTCTATAGTGATTCTCATGAACAATGTACGCCGCTTCAAAGCGATTTGGCTTTTGTCTGTTCTTCTGACCTTCAGTAGGATAGCCAATTACCAGCATAGCAATGGGTACGACAAATTCATCAAGCTTCAGAAGCTCACGATGGGTCTCGACATTTTCAAGTATATCCCCAATATAGCATGAACCTAAGCCAAACGACTCTGCTGAGACCACGATGTTTTGAGCAGCAATCACAGCATCCTGTATCGCTAGGAAAAGATCACCCATTCCTGGCTCTCTCGCTTCTACCCCTGCTGCATGATATGCGTCAAGCCACCTTCTCGTATCTGCTAAAAAGATAAGAACGATCGGCGCTTTAGCGATAAAGGGTTGGTGATCACAGGTTTCAGCCAGCTGATCCTTTAAGCCCTGATCCGTTACGTCTATGATACTATAAAGCATCTGATTGCCAGCAGTCGGTGCTTGAAAGCCCGCATTTAAGAGCGCCTGTTTAATCTCTGTGGGAACTTGTTTTTCTTCAAATTGTCTGGTTGATTTTCTAGATACTAAAGATTCATAAATGGTATTCATAAACGCCTCCTACTAATGATTATTGATTAATCGTCAAATAAAGTATGTAAGGAATCCTCTTCTCTCACAGTATAGCATACAATCAAATTTTATTTCTGACCGCTCGAACAGTTTGTTTGTTGACGTGTGCTTTCTTTTCTGCTAGATTATAATTATCAGGTCAAAGAAGGTGGATTATGAAGCAAGACTTAAGAATCGTAAAAGGAACTGAAACCAAAAGCAAGCTTTTAGAGGCTGGACTTCAAATACTGGCACAGGAAGGATTTACTGGACTTAGTGCAAAAAAGGTTTCAGATGCAGCTGGCGTCAGTAAAAGTAATTTTTTTCATCATTTTACAAGTGCTGAAGAAATGACACAACAGCTATTTGATTACATGATGACCATCGCTTTTCCAGCATCAAATGCAAAGATTACTTTCAAGAGTGTAAAAGAATTCCTATCGGTACTTGGTGATCTCACGCTAAACATCAATGAACGTGAACGAATTGCCTATATGGCACTTTACCACTATTACAACCTCGCACTTGTTAATCCGGAATACCAAGTGAAAATTGAGGCAGTAAAGCTTGAAATGGCCACATTTATCAAACAGACGATTCTCCAGATCGAGCCAAACGACACAAAACTTGCACAGAGACTTGATGAAGCGATTGAGCTATTCGTGATCCAATTGGATACCATCGGTATGCACTATATGCTTGATAAAGAAATAGAAAAATCCAAACGCTTATGGGCATTACAAAGTCAAATGTTGCTCGACTATCTTTACAGTTAAACCAAACAACACTTATCATAAATCGCTCGGTTTTGATCCAGCGATTTTATTCACCTCATTTAGTTGACCGACCGAACAGTTATATAAAATTATCAGGAGGCATTTATGCAAAATAAAGTTACCATTCCAAAGTTTTTTCATGAACTATTTGGAACCGAGCAAACCGTCATCGAACTGCTACTCGTTCTAATCTTTACAGTAGGCTCTATCTTTACCGTTGGTTTCCTAACCCATTCAGAATGGTCATCTCTATCCCTTATAAGACAAATCGTGTTATGGTTCTTATATCTGGATATCTCTGGCGGTATCGTAGCCAATTTAACCCACGGGACGAATTCCCATTATGCTAAGTCTTCAAAATCCCGCTGGGTGTTTATCGCCATACACATTCAGCCACTTCTACTCCTCATCGCTTACCCGGATCGATGGACAGCAGCTATTACCATATGGGCATTTACCATACTCTCAGCGAGTCTAGTTAACTTACTCAGAAAGTATGACTATCACAGGACCCTCGCAGGCTTCTTAATTGGCATTTTATTGATACTTCTTTTCACCTATTCACCCTTTGTCGCTTTACCCAATCTCTTAAAGATCATCTACAGCTTTTATGGCTTCAAAGTCATCTATAGCTTTGCTGTCGATCACGAAAGGAAATACACATGATTGTGTCTGCTACTTCATTAACAGATTCCGAGCGAATCCTCGCCGTTGGACTCCTGACCTTAGCCTTTGAAAACGATCCTTGGCTCAGGATGCTTTCCAGTGTTCAGCGCGATAAAATAAGCGCATTTTTTGACTTCGTCATACAAAACGGTATCCATACAGGACAATTGTTCTTAAAAATATACACAGAGGACAACCCTTATGTGATGGCGGGGTTTGCGGTAGTTGAACCTCCAAAGAACGAACTAAAAAACAGTACCTGGCGCTATTTGATTTTCATCCTTCGCTATTTTCTGACATTGGATTTCAAAGCCTTTAAAAGGCTCAACGCCTATATGAGGCAAACCACAAAACACCGCCCAAAAGCGCCACATCATTATCTCGTCTGTGTAGGCATAGCGCCAGAGCATCAAGGTAAGCATCTAGGAAAAGAGGTACTCGACCATCTGCACACCCTAAGCGCAAACCATCCACTTTCCACCGGCGTTGGACTGGATACAGAAAACGATAAAAACATCGGTTATTATGAGAAAAACGGCTATCGCTTTACAGCGACTGAGTCACTCGAGGCACTTAGCATCTACACATTTTTCAGGGAAAATTAAACAAAAAAGAGGCGAAACATTCGCCTCTTTCTCATTAATAACTAAATAATAAACTTAGAAATCTCTCGATCGAGCTCACCTGCAATTTGGCTTAACTCTTGTGCTGCCTTTGCAACCTCTTCAACTGCATAGGTTTGTTGCTCCATAGAAGCGGTAACTTCTTCTGAAGCCGCTGCGGTTTCTTCTGAAACAGCTGAGATATTTTCTATACTGCTAACGATTCTTTCTTTGTCAGTGTTCACTTCTTTTACAGCACCTCCGATGGATTCGATGTTGCTAGAAATCGTTTGATAAGCTGTTTTAATCGTAGCAAATGCACCGATTACTTTTTGTACAGCTTCATTTTGCTTATCTGAGATTGCCTTTAACATCGACATACTGTCTACAGATTTTGTACTGTCTTGTTGGATATCTCCGACGATTTTTCGAACATTTTCAGTTGCTTTAGCAGATTGCTCCGCTAACTTACGAATCTCTTCAGCAACGACTGCAAATCCTCTACCATGCTCTCCTGCACGAGCAGCTTCTATGGAAGCATTGAGTGCTAAAAGGTTGGTTTGAACTGAGATATCAGAGATACTATCTAAAATAGAGCCGATTTCTTGTGTTCTAAGGTTTAGTTCGTTGATAATCATCTCTATTTCATAGTTTGCCTTTTGAGATTCATCATTGCGCTTGCCAAGTTCTTGTACGGATTCAATCCCTTCATTATATGCCACACCAGTGGTTTCAGCAGAGTTCACCATATATTGAGTGTACTGATTCAGGTGACCAAACTTATCAGAAAGCGCTTGAGCGATCACTGAGCTTTGCTCTGCATCTGACGCCTGATCTTGTGCACCTTTTGCTATGTCCTCCACGGTTTTAGCCACCTCTGTAGCAGAGGCACTTACCTCTTCACTTGTCGCTGCAAGATTTTGAGAGGAATTGGTCAAATGATTTGAAACGTTTTGAATGTTACCAACTAATTTTGCTAAATCCTCTAAAGTTTCATCAAAATACTGACTGAGCAAACCCGTTTCATCTTTAGAGTTGATATTAGAATGCTCACTTAAATCACCGGTTCTCGCTTTTTGCATAGAGGCAACCAGTTTGCGAATGCGCTCATTAAATGCTCGCGTTAATACAAAAATAATCGCTACTGCCACTGCTATCGCAATTAAAGATTCGACCGCATTTACTACTATAATCGATAAGATACTTTTGTTGATCTCATCATAGTAGAAAGTTGAAACAATTGCCCAGTTAACCGTAGTCATTCTGGTTATAGAGGCATATTTTTTCTTAGTTAAACCATTCTCATCATATTTATATTCAACTGAATTTTTATTAGTATCTGCAAGTGTATCAATAATTTCCTTTGTCGTTAACTCAGTGCCTATTTTTTCTGGATTTACATGTGCCATGATAATATTGTTACCATCCACGATAATCGGATAGCCTTTTTCACCGATTTTAATAGATTCCGTCTGTCTATTGAGTGTCTCAAGTGAAATATCAGCTGCCAAAACGCCGACAAATTTTCCAGCGGTGTCATATACAGGCTCACAAGCCGTTACGACCATTTTGCCTACAGTATCATCAAAATAAGGATCGGTCCATAGGAACTCACCCTTTTCTTTTGCGGCGATGTACCAATCTCTCGTTCTTGGATCATAGTCACCTAAATCATCTTCCGGCTTCATAACCATTCGTTTGTCTTCTGTTCCCAAATAAATAAATAGTATGTCAGGGTTTGCTTTTACCACAGTATCTAGAATCCCCAAAAGCTTGGGTTCAGCGGTTACGTCTGACATTATTTTTTTTGAAAATTCTTGTTGAGATATGGAACGAATCAACGTTTCATAACCCTTTAAATAGTTTTCAACTGACGTACTAATCTGCTGTCCCAAGTAATCGACCGAACTCTTCTTATCCTTTGTAAAAACTGACCCAACGACAATTGTAGTCCCCACACCTACAGCTATCTGAGTTAACACGATAATAACTACGAAGATGAGGATAAATGTCTTCCTTATACTTCTTTTTACTCTGATTTTCTCCATAATAACCTCCCAAATGCACTAATAAACTATTCCCCAAACAACGTTTATAGGCATAATATTATATTATCACAACTAACGATAATAAGTATACTTGCTTTAATGAAAGATGATGCTATAGAACTAATAGTACCAAGTGGATTTAAGTGTCTGATAGCCCTCTTTAAAATAAGTAACTAAATCTTGTGGGGGTTGATTTTGGTCAAAGTAATCGTCATACCTCAAACTAACCAATTCAGATAATACTGGCTTTGCCGTATCTTCTAAGTACAAATGAAGTGGGTAATTCAGTCCTTTTGGTAACATCGTAACTTTTCCATTGTAAAGTTTCTCAATCATCAAAGTCAGTACAACTTGATGGATGAAGATTCTGTGAAGCAGTGAGTCGCCGATCATCGTTATAATCTCTGGAAGGCGAAGCAAGTTTTCCAGTGCCATAAAAGTCTCTTGGAAGAGCGCTTTCGGTGTATTAACCCATATCATCCCAGCATTGTAGTAGGGATAAATCGCTTCTTTTGATATGACGGTCTTTGTAGATAACTGTGAATTAAGGGACTCTAGAGTCATATCAAGGTGTTTTGAAAGCACACACCAAAACTCTGAGCGTTCCTGTCCGTATCGATCACCAATATTACGTTTGTCCACTGGGTTTATGGCAATTTCAGGTAAATTCTCTTTTATACTTTTGTGAAGTGGGTTGATAAAGCAGCTGTCCACATCCATCCAAAGATATGCTGCATCGCAACTCTTTTCGAAAATAGCTGCAGCTTCAATTTTATCTATGAAAGGGACTTTACAGTTCTGTAGAATGCTATCATAAACAATCACATCAACCTTATTTTCCTGAAAAAAAGCTTTTCTCTCATCTGATATAAATGCAGCAACCTCATTTGTAACCAAAAGAGTGGGTTGATAGTCCCTTAGTAACTCTGACTGCGATTTGTTTGTTGCAAATGTTTTAATTAAGAATTCTGCCTGTGGCAATTGCTGAATATGCCCCATAAAAAAGCCCAAACGATTCATAAACGCCCCCTTTAAACGCAAAACACACCTCTACATGTATGTATGTGAGATGTGTGCTTATTTTTATCTTAGTTTGTCGATAATCAGATAACTGATACTAGCAGTTAATGTCGATAAGGTGGTTCCCCAGACGAGGTCGATGACGGTAATGATTACTGGCCAAGATTTTATCGTCGCTAAATTGGTTAAATCATAGGTTGCATAGCTGATCAAACCAAATAGAGCACCCGAAAGCATGACATTTCCCAATGACGTTGCTGGTGTAATGGCAAAATACAAAATACCGATGATAAAAAGTACGTAAAATAAGATCGCTGCTGTCCAATTCACCTTCTCAGCCATGATATAGCCAAGATGCTTCGCGTAGAGATTCTTAGCAATTAGCCCTAGCCATATTAGATCAATTGCGAAAAAAACAACAAAAGTAATCACAAAATTTCTCAAATGAATTAACATAATGCCTCCTAATAAATATTCCTATAACATAAGAATACCCTTTAGTTGGCAGTTTAATTAAAAAATAATTAGATGTAATATACCACGAATGATAATCCCGACTACGGCAGCCAATATTGCGGGCTTTGCCACCTTCGCTACTCTTGGCCCTGTTGCCACAAGTACAGCTAGTCCTACAGGATCAAGTGGATTTAAGGTGAAGCCTGCTACACGATTGAGCTCTTCAGCAGTCATAAGGCCTTGTTTCATAAGATCTAAGATAATCGCCATCATGGCAGTGCCACCTGCAATGAACTTCGTCACTATAGGGAGTACCGCAACACTAGGTATACCAATAGCAGTGAGTACAGGTGATAAAACAGTCTCTAAAATGCCAATAACGCCAACTGTTTTTAAAACGTTGACTAAGAATACAGCAATGATCAATGGTGGGATGGATTTTAGAACAATGGCAAGTCCCGATTCGCCACCTTCAAATAAAAGTGCGATGATGCTCTTCTTTTTATGCGTTGCTTCTATTGCATTGAGTTTTTTTTCAGAGTCATCTGAGACCGTTCGAATTGATCTTATGTCGTCAGACTTATATTCATTGGGTCCATCTTCATTAGTTTTACTTTGTTTTGCTTCTTTCCTCTTAGAAAATTTAAAGGCGATGATACTGGCAATTAAGCCGCCTATTAATGACGTTGCAATACCAACAGGAAGATTTAAACCAACCGATGTCAGAGGAAACACAGCATTTGCTTGTGCCATAACTAAAATTGCAGCTAAGGTCGCTGCCAAGGAAGCATCACTTATGGTCTCATCCTGATCGATGATTTTAAGCGTCGCTACAGGAGCTGCAAAACTGATAAAAAGAATTTGAAGGATTGCAAAAACACCTAATCCTGGTAGACCAAAAAGGAGCATCAATGGTGCTACCCCTTTTGCAATCCAGCTCAATATATTTTTTTTGTCTAATACGTTCATAATCGCCATCATAATGACCATAATTGGCAAAATAGTGTAAAGAGAAAGATTTACACCCACTTTACCTGATTCTAGCATCATTTGAATCACTTTTTCCATAATCAAACCTTTCTATAATAGAGCAAAATTTCAAAATATTAGTTTGATTATAAACTAATTTTATGCAAGATGCTAGATGAAAAAAGCCCACTTAATAGTGGACTTTTTTTGACTGTCGAATATGATTGAACTTGATTGAACTTTATAAATTTGTATGGCTACTATTCAATCATGATCATTTTAGACGTTTCAGGTTTGGTACGCTTTGGAATTTCGATTTTTAATACACCATCTTCAAGTTTAGCCTTAATGCCTTCTGCATCTGCATCTTTTAAGAAGATATTACGCGACATCGAACTGACACGTCTTTCTCTGTGGATGTAGTTTTTATTGGTTTCTTCTTTATTTTCTTCTTTATTAACCGAGATGTTTAGTTTTCCGTCATCTAAAGATAAACTTATTTCTTCTTTTTGAACACCTGGTATTTCAGCTTCCACTAGATATGCCTGCTC
>DJWQ01000087.1:0-4042 GCA_002441045.1 Firmicutes bacterium UBA6226
AAGGTGAAGTGATCATACCAGAGTTCGTTCTCAGCGAGTTAAGGCATATTGCAGATTCATCGGATGCCTTAAAGAGAAATAGAGGTAGAAGAGGTCTTGATATTTTAAAAATCATCCAAAGAGATTTGCCTATTGTGGTAAAAATTGTTGATCAAGATTTTGAAGATGTTGCTGAAGTTGATGTCAAATTAATCAAATTAGCACAAAAGATGAATGGTTGTATTGTTACAAACGATTATAATCTCAATAAAGTGGCTTCTTTACAGGATATACTTATTCTAAATATAAATGAGCTTGCAAATGCTGTGAAACCTGTTGTTTTACCAGGTGAAGAGATGTTTGTACAGATTATTAAAGAAGGAAAGGAAGCAAATCAAGGCGTATCTTATTTAGATGACGGGACAATGATTGTCGTTGAAGACGGTAGAAAGTTTATGAACGATCATATTACAGTTATTGTAACCAGTGTACTTCAAACCGCTGCAGGTAAAATGATATTTGCAAAATCAAAACCAAATCAATCGTATTAAAGACTTTTAAACCAAGGTGGCAAAATTCACCTTGGTTTTATTTTGTTTTTATTATTTTATTATTTTTTAGGAACCTTTTACATATGTTATAATGATAACGAAGTAAATATATGAGGTTAAAGAAATGAGTGATGTAAGAATTAGCGCAATTATTCCGGCAGCTGGATCGGGAACGAGAATTGGCGGTTCTATAAAAAAGCAATTTTTAAAGCTTCAGGGAAAAGAAGTGCTCAATTGGACAATTGAGGCATTGTTAGAACTGTATACATTTGTGGAGATCATAATCGTTGTACCTCAAAATGAAATGGATGAAGTTTTTGAGAAAGTTACAAATTGGTTCCCTCTTGAAAATAATATAAAGGTTGTTTGTGGCGGAGCAACGCGACAGGCTTCGGTATATAATGGATTAAGTCATCTTGAAAAAGAAGTTGATTTGGTTTTAATACACGATGGTGTGCGACCTTTTATTCCAAAGCAATTAACATTAAAAGCAATTTCTGATTTATCTCTCTCTATGACGTTAGAGGGATTAATTGCAGGGATGAAAGTGACAGATACGCTTAAAAAAGTAGATGTTGACCTTTCTATCGCAGAAACTGTAGATAGAGAAACCATATGGGCTGTGCAGACACCACAAATTTTTAAGTTTCAAACACTTTTAGATGCACACAAATTTGCCTTACAAACCCAATTGAGTGCAACTGATGATGCCATGCTTTTAGAGTTGGCGGGTAAGAAAATTGGCATTTTTGAAGGTTCAGCGGATAATATTAAAATCACGAAACCATTTGATGTTAAGTTAGCTGAATGGATGATTGCTTCAAAGGAAGGTGAGTTATGAGAATAGGGATTGGTTATGATGTTCATCAGCTCGTAGAGGAAAGAGATTTAATTCTTGGAGGGGTAAAAATAGAGCACTATCTAGGGTTGCTAGGACATTCAGATGCGGATGTTTTAACACATGCGATAATGGACGCAATGCTTGGTGCATTGGGCAAGGGTGATATAGGGAAGCACTTTCCAGATACCGCTCAAACCTATAAGGACATTTCAAGTTTAATATTACTTGAAAAAGTGACTGAGCTCATGCATTCAGAAGGGTATGTAATTGGTAAT
Organism: Firmicutes bacterium UBA6226; assembly: GCA_002441045.1. The sequence goes on from DJWQ01000087.1 coordinate 1,647, forward strand.
ATCGATGCGACTATTGTTGCTCAAAAGCCTAAGTTGGCACCTTATCTTGATGAGATGATTCAAAATTTATCTGGTTGTATTGGCTGTGATCAGACACGCATTAACATAAAGGCAACTACTACAGAAAGACTAGGATTTGAAGGGCTTGAACAAGGAATCTCAAGTCAAGCAGTCGTACTTTTAGAAAAGAGGGAATCCATATGAGTGAAAATTATAAGTTTAATCAACATAAAGCGTGCGAGTTTTTTCCTTGTCATAAGGGTGTAGAAAAAGAAAAGTTTAATTGTTTGTTCTGCTATTGCCCACTCTATCTATTAAAGGATGAATGCGGGGGTGATTTCAAAATGAACCACGGAATAAAAGATTGTAGCGATTGTACAAAACCGCATGATGAAAACAGCTATGCTTATATTATGGCTAGAATGAAGGTCGTCATTGAAAGAGGTTCTGATTTTTAGTATAATGAGTCGAATAGTAGGAGGACGGTATAATGAAACCAAGATTGAGATTTGCGCCAAGCCCAACAGGATATGTTCATATCGGTGGTCTTAGAACGGCGTTATATAATTATTTATATGCAAAGCAAAACGATGGACAATACTTACTTAGAATTGAAGATACAGATCAAACGCGTTTGGTGGAGGATGCTGTTGAAGGGATCATCCGCTCATTATCATGGGCAGGTGTTGTTCATGATGAAGGTCCTGTCCTGGATGCGTCTGGACATATTACACAAACCGGCGATTGTGGACCCTATATACAATCGCAAAGATTAGAGATCTACAAAAAGCATGCTTTAGAATTAGTGGATAAAGATCATGCTTATTACTGTTTTTGTTCTAAGGAAAGACTAGATGCAGTAAGAGAACAACAAAAATCTGAAGGTTTGACGCCAAAATACGATGGCCATTGTAAGCATCTTTCAAAAGAGGAAGTAGCTGAGAAGCTTTCAAGTGGTCAAGATCATGTAATAAGACTAAAGTTACCAGAAAATAGAGTTATTGAGTTCAATGATGCAATTAAAGGAACTGTAACCGTTAATACAAATGACTTAGACGACCAGGTTCTAATGAAAACAGACGGTTTTCCTACGTATCATATGGCAGTCGTCGTAGATGATCACTACATGGGAATAACCCATGTCGTTCGTGGTGATGAGTGGTTGATCTCTACCCCAAAGCACGTATTTACTTATGAAGCTTTTGGTTGGGACGCACCTGAGTTCGTTCATTTGCCAGTTATATTGAGCCAAAGCAAAAAGAAGTTAAGCAAAAGAGAAGGTAGTGTAGCGGTTGAGGACTTTAGATCGAAAGGCTATTTGCCAGAAGCTTTGATTAATTATGTTGCATTAGTTGGTTGGTCACCAGAAGATGGTCAAGAGATTCTCAGTATGGATGAGATGATTGAAAAGTTTTCATTTGAAAGGGTATCAAAATCTGGTGGTGTTTTTGATTTAGATAAACTTAACTGGATGAATAACCATTATATTAAATCGGCCGACCTTGATCGTTTGACTGAACTCAGCAAGGGTTATTTAGTTGAAGCAGGTTTTACTACAGAAACAAGTTTTGAAGCGGATTACAATTGGCTAAAGAGAATGATCGAGGTGTTAAGAGAGAGATTCAATAAACTCGAAGACATTAAAGATTATTACGCTTTTTTCACTAGAAAAGATGTTGTTTTAGAAGATGATGAGGCGAGTGAAATAATTAAGCTTGAGCATGTACCTGAAATGATGCAAATTTTTGCTGATAAGATGATGGCAACTGAAGTGCTAAATGCAGATGCTGTTAAAGCAATTTTAAAAGAAATTCAAAAAGAAACAGGTCACAAAGGTAAGAACTTATTTATGCCTGTTAGAGTTGCGATTACAGGTCAAGTACATGGTCCTGATATTGCGATTGTCATTGAACTTTTAGGTAAAGAATTGACAAAAGAAAGAATTGAATATTGTTTAAAAAATTTATGCTAGCCAATTTAAAACTCGAAGGGTAATCCTTTCGAGTTTTAAGTGTATCTATGCCTGAGGAGAGTCAAGATTGGATAAAATAAGTTTGATGGAGTTATTACAGGTCAAAAAACTAGATAAAACAGAAGTTAGAATGCTAAATCCTTTAAAACTTGCCTATGTTGGAGATGCCGTTTACGAAGTGTATATTAGACAGTATTTAATTAATTCTATCAATAATTCACCAAGTGAAATGTCAAAAAAGGCGATTAAATACGTTAAGGCATCTGCACAAGCGAAGTTGGTTAAAGGCTTACAAACCTATTTCACTGATGAGGAATGGACATTTGTAAAAAGAGGCCGCAATCAAAAGTCAAATACGGTTCCTAAAAATGCAGTTTTAAGTGACTATAAATACGCAACTGGATTTGAAGCGTTAATTGGCTAT
>DJWQ01000087.1:4090-5227 GCA_002441045.1 Firmicutes bacterium UBA6226
TAGAAGAAAATTGACATTAAAAGAAAAAGTGCTGCTCAGTGTAACGTTGATTTTATTATTGGTATTGGTAAGTAAATCAGTTTTTTTTGACCCTTATCAGTTCGCTGATGAGGCAGAACAAAAAAGAGCAGAAGCTTTTATCAGTGAAACTTTTGATGGTAAGCTGTATGAGGCGGGCTTGTTAAAGGCAAAAATTGTTAATATAGAATATAAGGACAATCAAGTTAGATATCATAGTCGTAAATATGTTTTTGGACTTTTACCTTTTGGTGACGATTTTTCTGAATTTCAATAAGGGGGTTAAAATATGAATGTAGAGTTGATTGCGCACTCGCCAGATCCTGAAAGAGTTGTTGCGGCTGCTGCTAAATTATGTTATTCAGCAACGGGTGCAAAGGGTTTAATGGATGATTTGACAACTGAGAAGAGTGCTACATTTTTAGATAAGTTATTGGATTTTGGGCACTATTCACCACTTGAACACATTAGCTTTACGTTTGCTATTGAAGGGGTTAGTCGTGTATTGACGCATCAGTTGGTTAGACATAGAATTGCTTCTTACTCTCAGCAGTCACAAAGATATGTTAAACTCACTCAGTTTGAATACATTGTTCCTCCAGCAATTGAGAACAATCCAGATGCTAAAGCTATTTTTATCGATACGATGAATCAAGATCAAAAGGCATATGAGGCTATTGCAGATTTATTAGAAAAGGATTATTTTGATAAATTTATATCTGAGGGTATGAGTGAAGCTTCAGCAAAGAGAGCTGCGGAGAAGTCGGCGATCGAGGATGCACGTTTTGTTTTTCCAAATGCATGTGAAACAAAAATTGTCGTAACAATGAACGCGAGAAGTTTAATTAACTTTTTCAATCATAGATGCTGTATGCGTGCGCAATGGGAAATAAGAAGCTTAGCAGATGAGATGCTGAAACTGGTTACAAATGAAGCGCCTACTTTATTTAAAGGTATTGGTCCTAAGTGTCTTACAGGTCCTTGCCCAGAGGGGAAAATGACTTGCGGCAATATGGTTAGTGTTCGCGAGAAATATAGAAATTTGTTAAATGTATAGAGGTATACTATGGAAGATATGATATATGGAAGAAATCCAGTTTTAGAAGCAATAGAGGCTGG
>DJWQ01000141.1 GCA_002441045.1 Firmicutes bacterium UBA6226
TGGGTCATGACCATAGGTATTATCCCAAGTGTGATCTTGATTCCACTTTTTCTAAAAAAAATACAAAGTGGTCTGGAATCAGTAAAGAAAAAGGATGAGAAGTGGGGCGAGCTCTTTGTGACAGCGATCTTTCTCGGTATGATTTCAGCCTTTCTGGGGGTTGTATTTGCAGATATAAGAGAAGGTCTAAAAGGATTTATCCCTATATTTGTCTTGCTGAGCTCTGCTGCGATTATGATGATCTGCGGTCTTTTACTGAAAAAGTACAAGCTCAGGTGGCTTCAGGACTACGCGTTGCCATTTAGTATACTCGGTGCAATGGGGTTCGCTATCCTCATAACGCACGCAATCGTTTAGGGGGTGCTTTATATGTCTAATTTTAATCAGAAAGCTAAATCAAAGGCACCTAAGTCAAAGGCACCTAAGCCCTACGAAACCTCAGTGCATACCTTCGGACGGGTCTGGATGCTTTGTGCATTTTTTATGATGCTTGGCATCCCAGTGCTGATCAGCACTTTTTTCAGTGCGTGGCCAGCGGCAAGTAGTGTGATAAAAGGATTATTAGGTGTAGCGCCAATCTTCTGGACAGTGGCGGTTATTGAGATATTAACTTATACGCCGATGCTTGGCTCTGGTGGCTCTTATCTCGGGTTTGTTACGGGTAATTTGACGAACTTAAAAGTACCATGCGCACTCTATGCCATGGAAAATGCAAAGGTGAGTCAAGGGACATTAGAGGGCGAGGTTATCTCGACCATAGCCATTGCGACCTCTTCCATCGTAACGACACTGATTATTGCTTTAGGTGTGTTGCTTCTGACGCCGCTTACACCGATTTTAAATTCTGAACTACTAAAGCCTGCTTTTGATAACATTCTACCTGCACTGTTCGGTGGACTTGCAGTCGTCTATGTTAGCAAAAACTGGAAAATTGCATTGGCACCCTTGATATTCATGTGCCTCCTATTCATTTTCGTGCCTTCACTGGCGAGCTCTGTGTCAGTTTTGGTGCCAGTCGGGGCTTTAATCGCCATTATTACAGCGCGGATTTTGTATAAAAAGGGTTTACTAGAGGACAAATAAAGGGAGTGGATGACAGTGAGTAACGATAATATTAAAGAAAAATTTTCTAAAGCATCTAGAATTTTGCGGTTTCAAGAATTAATCAAAATAAAGACCGTTTCATATAACGATCCTGAAAAAATTGACTTTGCTGTTTTCAAGCAGTTTGAAGACACATTAGAACGATTATATCCAAGCATACATGCATCCTGTCAGAAAACACATCATGGACCAACGGGCATCTTGTTTCATCTCAAAGGTCAAGAAGCAGGCGCGCCAATTGTTTTGATGTCACACTATGACGTTGTGCCAGTGAACGAGGAGCTTTGGACGGTGCCAGCATTTGATGCGGTCATCAAGGAGGATGCCATCTGGGGTAGGGGAACACTGGATACAAAAGGGACACTTTTTGCCGTTATGGAATCGGTGGAAGAAAATCTCGATCAGGGGTTCATCCCGAAAAACGACATCTATCTTTCGTTTTCAGGCGATGAAGAAATTTCAGGAGATTCAGCACCGAGTATCGTTCGTTATCTCAAATCGATAGACATAGAGCCCGCGCTTGTTCTGGATGAGGGCGGTGCTGTCGTAGAGGAGGTATTCCCTGGTCTTAAGAAGCCATGCGCACTGATCGGCGTTGGAGAAAAAGGGTATTTGGACATTTCCATTAGTCTTGAGGGGCAGGGGGGCCACTCATCGGCACCGCCAGCACAGACTTTGGTGACGCGACTTGCAAAGGTGCTCATAAAGCTGGAGAAAAATCCTCTTAATGCGCATTTTACACCGCCAGTGAGCGATATGTTTAAGACACTTGGCAAGGAATCAGAAGGCGTATACAAATTCATCTTTAAGCATCTGAGAGCTTTTTCACCTGTATTAAAATGGTATTTTACAAAGCAAGGTGGCGAGATGAACGCCATGATTCGCACCACAATAGCACCAACTAAGATGACAGGCAGTCAAGCCTTTAATGTTATGCCGCCTGTTGCGAGTATCGGCTTAAATCTTAGAATTTTGGGTACGGATAAGATAGATGATGTGATTGCGCACATCAAAAAAGTAAGTGGTGAGCCTGATCTTATCGTGACCGTCCATGAGCGTCGAGAGGCGTCACCGGATTCGCCTTCTGACAGCACAGGGTTTATAAACGTGAAAAATGCTATTGAAGCCATATGGCCGAATGCAGTGGTTTCACCGTATTTGATGCTTGCAGGAAGTGATTCAAGACATTTTTGTGAGGTGTCGAAAAACGTGCTTCGCTTTTCAGCGATGACGCTAACAAAGACAGAAAGGGGCCTCATCCACAGCAATGATGAGCGCATTACCATCAAAGGGCTTTTAGAGGCAGTGGACTTTTACAAAGCTTTACTCAAACATTATTAAGATGTGAATAGATACAATTGAAACACTCGGAGGACATTCGCATTTGAATGGTATAAAGCATTAAACAAATTCATTTAAACAAGTTGGGAGGAGTGTCTATGTGCGGTCGATTTTATCTCGATGCAGACGCAGAATTTTTACTCAATTATTTTAAAATCAAGTATAAACCGGCTGTGATCATTCCCAAAGATACAGTATTTCCTGCACAAAGTGCGCCAGTTGTGATAGAGCATAAAAATGAAAGGCGTTTTGGACAGATGAATTGGGGTTTTAGAAGACCTGAAGATAAAAGAGTCATCTTTAACAGTCGCTCTGAGGGCATCTTTGACAAGTGGTTATTTAAAGAGGCCATAAGGTCGAAAAGATGTGTGGTACCAGCCACGGGTTTCTATGAATGGAATGCTGAAAAAACAGGCTATTCGGTTGAACTTCCCGATCATGCATTAATGTGTTTTGCGGGAATTTACAGAAAGCAGCTGAATAAAAATGGTGAAGAAGAATGGGCATTTAGCATCGTCACAAGGGAAGCGAATGCAGATATGCATCAGATTCATGAAAGAATGCCGTTGATACTAAAGCCAGAAGAAGTTGACCTTTGGTTAAGTGAAGCATCGGATGAATCAAAGATTACCTCTGTACTAAGTGCAGATATCGGGGCGTTATTACTCTCTTTAAAGGATCAACCTTCGGATCTAGGACAGATAAGACTCGATATTTAAGTCCTGTCTTGACAAGTTAAAACACATTTGTTATGATACTGCCAATACCAATGATCGAAAGAGTACATCTAACAGAGCTTAAGCGAGTGAGGAAGTGGTGTGAGCCTCATAGTGAAACGAGATGGAAAGACATTCGTAAGGTGCATTTTTGAAATGAGTAGAAAATGCCGTAACCCACGTTATAGGGATTAAAGGACTTTTGTTAAAGTAGGATGGTACCGTGAAGACACCTTCGCTCCTATATGGGGCGGAGGTTTTATTTTTTTGGTATTACACATATGAAAGACTTACATTTTTAATATTTCGTAGGTGTTTTGTGATTTAATAAAAGTTGAAATAGGGTGGCACCGCGTATTCGTACGCCCCTTGAACAGTCGTTCGAGGGGTGTTTTTTATAGCCACAAATGCATTGTGGTCATCCCCTCATACAAAAGTAAAGAGAGGAGAAACGATATGAAAGAAACAAAAGGACTAAAACGAACTCTTATTGACAGTCTTAAAAAACCAGTAACTGAAAGTGAAAACAACCTGTTGGAATCGAAAACAGATTCAAAATCAAAGGCTGAACTAATCGTTAATAAAGATGAAACCATATGCTTGATGGGCTGGGTGCACCGAATCAAACGTCTAAAAACCGTTGTGTTCATTATTTTAAGAGACCGATCTGGACTCGTTCAATGCGCCTTTGTACCTGAAGTAATTGAGCCGCTATCACTAACACTTGAAACCGTCGTTAGCTTAACGGGAAAAATAGTAAAGGGGAAAAATGACTATGCTGACTTTGAAATTGCTGGTGAAAGCATAGAAGTTTTAAACCCTGCAGCTAGCGAACTGCCTGTAGTGGTAAACGGTAAAGAAATTGAGGTTCAGTTGGAAACGCTACTCAAGCATCGCGTTCTTGGACTTAGACATCCGAAGGAACAAGCGATATTTAGAGTTCAGAGCCTTATTGGTGAGGGTTTCAGGCAATTTTTAAGTACACAAGGTTTTACAGAGATTCACTCGCCAAAACTGGTGAAGGAAGGTGCTGAAGGCGGTGCCAATGTCTTTAAGCTCGATTATTTTGGTGAAACTGCTTATCTCGCGCAAAGTCCTCAATTTTATAAACAAATGATGGTCATCTCTGGTATGGAACGCGTCTTTGAGGTGGGTTCCGTCTTTCGAGCAGAGGCACACAGTACCAGTCGCCATCTGAACGAGTATGTCAGCCTTGACCTTGAAATGGGTTTTATTTTTCATGAATCAGAATTAATGCGACTTGAAACGGAGCTTTTAAACTCTATAATTAAAAGCCTTAAAGAAAAGGGAAATCATGAACTTACATTATTGGAGGTAACTTTGCCTGAAGTACCAGATGAAATCCCACATATAAAGCTGTCTGATGCGATAGCGATTTTAAAAGAAAAGTATGGTAAGACTGAGCTGGAAGGCGATCTAGACCCCGAAGGTGAAAAGTTGATCAGTCAATTCATTTACGAGACGACGGGATCAGAATTTCTTTTCTTAACCCACTATCCAAAGCGCAAAAGACCAATGTATACGATGCCTTGCGGTGAGGAAGAAACGCACAGCTTTGACTTACTGTTTAGAGGGATGGAGATCACGACTGGGGGCAGAAGGATTCATAGTTTAGAGATGCTCATCCAGTCAATGAAAGAAAAAGGATTGGATCCTGAACAGTATGAAAGTTATCTGGAAGCCTTCAGATATGGTGCGCCACCTCATGGTGGATTAGCGATTGGACTTGAAAGATTGACTGCGCTCTTACTTGGTTTTAGTAATATAAGACGAACTTCCTTATTCCCAAGGGATGGACAACGATTGGTTCCTTAGAAAAGAAATGTAAAAAGGCTTCAAAATGATTACGATAATAGAATCATTTTGAAGCCATATTTTTTGTTACTCACCAGATAATTAACATATTGTGTGTCATTAAATATTAAGAGAGTCATTAAATATTTAACTTTCTTAGAGTATTAAGTGTTTCATAAAATCAAAATATCTTCGAGAAATCACTAAAGATACGACCGTCTTTGATTTCAATAATCCGATCAGTTTTCTCGGCGATACGACGATCATGTGTGATGATAACAAAGGTTGTGTTAAAGTCTTTGTGGATTTCCCTAAGGAGCTCGTAAACTTGTTCCGTTGTCTCACTGTCTAGATTACCTGTAGGTTCATCTGCAAGAATTAACTTAGGTTGATTAATCAGAGACCTTGCAATAGCAGTTCTTTGCTGTTGACCACCAGACATATTGCCAGCGAGATTGTTTTTAACCTTAGTCAAGCCTACTAGCTCCAGCAACTCCTCTGCACGATCGTTAAGTTTTTTATCGATTTTCTTGCCTTTAATATAATATGGCATTAGTACATTCTCTAGTGCTGTAAATTCAGGTAAAAGATAATGAAACTGAAACACAAAACCAATGGTTTGATTTCTCAGTTTTGCCAGGGCATTAGCTTTCATCTTGGACGTCTCTATGCCATCTATCAAAACCTGACCATTTGACGGTTTATCTAAGGTCCCAATCAGGTTGAGGAGCGTACTTTTTCCACTCCCTGAAGCACCAATAATGCCATTAAACGAGCCTTGTGTGATATTTAGATCGACCTCGTGTAAGACCTTAGTTTTAACAGAGGTGCCATATATCTTAGAAACTTTTCTGAGTTCAATTAAATTAGCCATTTTTAATTACCTCCATTGGTGAGAGTTTGCGAGATTTAAGAGCTGGGATTAATGAAGCTGTCGTTGAGGCAATAATTGCAATTGCACCAGAAATTGCGATAAAGCTTGGACTGATCAAAATAGGGACAACTGGAGTACCATCTGGATTAAGTGCAAATGTTGTAAATGAGTAAAGTAGACCAAATCCAAATAAGATACCCAGAATTGCACCGCCTAATCCCAATAAAACGCCTTGAGATAAGAAGATGGTGCTTGCCATAGAATCGTTGATCCCCATCGCTTTGAGGATGCCAAGCTGTCTAGACTTTTGCATGACGGAGATCGCAAGAACACTGGCGATGCCCAGGACGACAGAGATCACAACAAATACTTGAATCATCAAGCTAGATGTACTCTGTCCATTGAGGCCGCTTAAGAGCTGTTCGTTTTGCGACTTCCAGTCGACGACTTTAATTTCTGTATTGTCAAGGGCACGATCAATCGCTGCACTAACTGTATCTGCATCAAAAGGCGCTTCTATTTGTAACTCAATCTCACTGACTTGATCATCAGCATAGCCTGTAATATCACGCGCCAAGGCCTTTGTTCCAAGTACCCAAGACTGGTTAATTGCTGCTACTTTAAGGTCAAACACACCTGAGATGGTTGCATTTACAGTTGTTCCATCAACTGAAAGGAGTTCGATGGTGTCCCCTTTGCTTAGATCAAACTCGTCAGCAATGCCTTTCCCAATGATCACTTCATTATCATTAGCTGGTAACTGTGAGTTTGCATTTAGTCTTTCATCAAACTTATAGATAGCGTTTGAGAGGTTAAAATCAAATCCTCGAACGACAACTTGCTCACTACGATCCTCTGTTTTGATAAAGGCACCAACCGTGATAGAATCTGAAAGTGAGGTTATTGTAGCATCCGAACTTTTAATAGATTGGATGAGTTGCTGACTCTTATCCATAGGCGTATTTTTTTCGCTTGCGCTGACGGTAATGTGCGGTGAACTACCAATCGTTGCATCTAGCAAGCTTGCTTGCAAGCCTTGAATTAAAGAGCCAATAAAAATCTGTACGGAGATACCAATGGCAATACCAAGAAGTATTAAAAAAGTTTGCCCTTTATTGGATAATAAAAATCTTAAAGCGATTCTGAAGGAGAGTCTCATAGTAATCCCTCCTTTACGTCTTTCAAATCTTCAAAAGAAGTGATAAAGTGATCTACTGATAATTGATTAAATACATTATTGCTACTATTGACGGCATAGCCACCGATAGCAAGTTTAAACTCTCTAGGAGTGAACTTGGCATCTAGGGATTCCGCAAGTTTGTGGAGCTGCGTTAAATGATAATAGCTGGTAATACTGATACAAACCAGATTAGGTTGAATGGATGCAATTGCATCTTCAATTTCATGATCGGGCGTATTTGCACCAATGAACAAAGTATTAAAGCCCAGTATTTCTAAAAAATCTTGTACCATACGTGCCCCTAGGTCGTGATACTCTTCTGCTAGGCAGACGATGACCGCTGTTAAGTGGGGGAGCTTCTCAGTGTTTTTCGTTTTTTCCTCTTGTACATAAGGATAACTTATTTCTATAACCGAGCGTACGATATTGCTCATAACATGTTCTTGCCATATAGGAATACTTTGACTTATATTGTTACTTGCTATTTCTGATAAACCTTTTGCCAAGTAGTTTTCATAGAGATCGACGATACTGACCTGACCACTTTCCAAGAGGGACATCGACATAGCAACAACTGCATTTTTATCAAATTGATGAAGTGCGTTTAAAAACTCTGAATAATTTTTTTGATAGGACATCTGCGATTGCCTCCTTAGTATTTTGAATATCTATACCCGTATAAGTACCAAAGTAACACCAGTGACTAAAAAAAATGAACGGGATTCATAAAAAACTTTTATGTAAAATTATTGACATATGCCGAAAACGTTTTATACTAAGTTTAGAAAACAAATAGGAGGTTACTATGCCAAATAGAGACGGAACAGGACCAAAACAAGGCGGATGCTGTGGCGGTCACGGACATCACAAGGGCGCTCAAGGCGTACAAATAGAAGGCGAGAAACGCGGCGGATGTTGCGGCGGTAAAGGTCATGGCGAGGGTCATGCTCACGGACACAGTCACGGTCACGCGCATGGCAAGCAAAGCTGTTGTGGCAGTACTGAATCTAATGAAGATGCAGAAACAACAGAAGAAGAAACTGAAGTGATTGGACAGTGCTGTCAATAATCGAATCGTAAATGGAGAAAACAGGAGGCAAGAATGAGCAATCAAGGTCTAGGCGTTGCTAAACCTCATGATTTTAGTAAAATAAAAAGAGTAATCGGGGTCGTAAGTGGTAAAGGTGGCGTTGGTAAGTCATTGGTGACATCACTTATGGCTGTCGAGATGAACCGTAGAGGTCACAAAACCGCTATTTTAGATGCGGACATCACAGGACCATCGATCCCTAAAAGTTTTGGGGTAACAGAGAAAGCAAGCTCTAACGAACTTGGCATCATGCCAGTAGAATCGCGTATGGGTATTAAGTTAATGTCGATTAACTTACTGTTAGCCAATGATACGGATCCAGTTGTGTGGAGAGGGCCTATGATTGGTGGCGCTGTTAAACAGTTTTGGACAGATGTGGTTTGGGGTGATGTGGATTATATGTTTGTTGACATGCCCCCAGGAACAGGTGACGTTGCTTTAACCGTGCTACAAAACCTTCCGGTTGATGGCATGATCATCGTCACGACACCTCAGGATTTGGTTTCTATGATCGTAGCCAAAGCAGTTAAAATGGCGAGTATGATGAATGTACCTATCCTTGGACTCGTTGAAAACATGTCGTATTTCAAATGTCCTGACTGCGATAAAGAACACTTTATTTTCGGTGAAAGTAAGTCCGAAGCTGTTGCAAAAGAACACAATCTAGAGGTACTTGCAAAGCTCCCAATTGACCCTAAAAACGCTGCAGCATGTGATAAGGGCATGGTAGAATTGCTTGAAACTGAGGCACTTGTACCGTTTGCAGAGAAGATTGAAGCTATGAAAGGCAGTCGCTTCTTAGTGGAAATTCAATTTTAAAGTAATATAGTTTTATTAAAGAATTAGTATAAAGGATATAAAATTCTGAATTTTATGCTCACATTATTTTGGAACTCAAATTATTAAAAAGTTGAATTAAAAAGGAGATATAACACATCTAAAACATCGGATGTGTCATATCTCCTTTTATTATTCATAGAGTACTGAAAATTTATAACTTAAATCGCACAGTGAAGTTGGTTTGATCGCCGACTTTACTTTCGCAAGTAATCTTGCCGTTGTGCTGTTCAACGATGGTCTTAGCGATGGAAAGTCCTAATCCATAACTGCCACTTTCTCTTGAACGCACTTTATCCGCTCGATAAAAACGATCGAATACATATGGTAAATCTTCCTCAGAGATCCCATCTCCTGAGTTGGTGACTGACAGGTTAATATGATGTGTACTCTTACTTAGAAGTATCGATATATCACCACCCGTTTGAGTGTACTTGATTGCATTGTCCAGAAGAATCATCATTACCTGAGAAACCTGCTCGGCATTGCCATGCATCTCTATATCAGGTGCAATATCGTAGATTAAGGATATATTTTTCTCAAAGGCGACAACCTCGAGTCCGAGTAAAATATGCTCCAATCGCTCACTGATGTTAAAAGTGGTTTTCATCATTTGATGATCCTCTGCACCGTCCATTTGAGTGAGATATAAGAGATCATTTGTCAAATGACCCATGCGTTCTACTTCCGACTTGATGTATTCAAGCCATTTTTTATTTTGCTCGTCTGTGTTGGTTAACAGAACATCTACATTGGTATGAATAACCGCCAATGGCGTTTTGAGTTCGTGAGAAGCATCAGATATAAATTGCTTTTGTTTATAATAAGATTCTTTAATTGGTTTGATCGATCGTTCAGTCAAAAAACTACTTATAAAGAAGATTAGGATAAACATGCCAACAGAGACCGCTATAAATGTCAAAATGAGTCGATCTAAAACTTGTTTTTGTGTGGACATATCAACATAAGCTATAACATATCCCGACGGTCTTTTCTGAACCATATAAGCCCAATGGCTGTCATCCAATTCAAAATCACCAGTTGCTCGATCTTCTGGTTTAACTGCAGAGAGAGCTGCTTCAAAGAAAGTATCATCAGCTGAAAAAAAGGACAGCCATGAGGTCATTTGAAAACTTTCATCTGTTTCAATAATGAAACCTGTCAATCTTTGTTGAGAGAATTTATCAGAAGAATTAATATCCTTCTCATCTTTATTAAATTCTGGAGCGACAACCTGGATTCCAAAAACATCTATCTTAGGTAAAACGATTTTATCGTTTTTGTTGATATCAGCGACTCGAAATAGATCTTGCTGTATCGCATCGTGAATATTATTCGATGTAATGAAATAGATGGTTGAGAATGAAATCAACATTAAGATCGAAATGATTGAAAGGTTCATTAACAGCAATCGATTTCTTAATTTCTTAAACATTACTTATTGACCTCCAGTGCATACCCTACGCCTCGCGTAGTAGCTATGACCACATTAGATTTTAAAAAACTCAACTTTTTCCTTAAAAATGAGATATAAACTTCAACATTATTGTGCTCTGCTTCTGAGTCAAATCCCCAAAGTTTATCAATAATCATTTCTTTTGAGGCGATTAGCCCTTTTCTAAGGATTAAAAACTCCATTAGCTCGCATTCTCTAAGTGTCAGTTTAATTTCTGTAGCATCTTTTGTCAGCATTAGTGTAGAGGGGGTTAGCGTTATATCACCAAACTCAAGATCATCTGTAGTTGGCACTTCACCTTTTCTTCTAGATAAAGCTCTAATTCTTGCAAGCAGTTCTTC
>DJWQ01000070.1 GCA_002441045.1 Firmicutes bacterium UBA6226
GCTTCTCCCCGCTATGCCAAATATCATTTCTACACTGATCAAAGCACGCCATCCTCTTCCCCATGCAACTTCAAGTGCGCCGATTATATCTGGTAAAGCACCCTGTAGATAGACATGAATCAGTCGAGTTGATATACACATCCTAAAAGTAGTCATCAATCTACTGTATCGCTGATCTAGCTTTAATACACTTGCAAATAAAATCGTATAAATCGGCCATATCATGGCGTGGATCATCACAAAATACATCGCTGTCTGATTCAACCCAATCCATAGGATGACAATGGGTAAAATTGCTATACCAGGCAGTGGACTGGCTACTGCAGCTAATAGTCCTATAATTGCCTCCATCGCCACAAAGCGTTTTGAAAGAAAAACTAAGATGAAAGCAAAAATAAAGCTAATACCGACTGAAAATACGATAGAAAGCAAACTGTTTCCCGCCTTAGATAGAAGTGCATCTTCCTTTAAAAGTCTTATAAATGCGTCAAATATTTGACCGATTGAAGGGAAAATCGCTTCTGGATAAACTTTTAATTTCACACAGAATTGCCATATGCTCAACATAAATATTACAAAAGCAATCTGTATGCTTATACGTTTTTTTTGCATCTAGCTTACTCCCAAATTAGGTTTTCTGTAGGTCTTACCTCTTTGAGTAACCCTATCTCAACCATAAAAGTTTGAAAAGTCTCAAGCCCCTTAACTTCACTCGAATACGATAAGTCGCCATTTTGAATCATTGCAAGTATTTGATCTGAAGAATAATCATAATACCTTGCGAGTATCTCAGCTGATGCTTCAGGCTGTTCATTGATATAAGCTATACTTTCATCTAACGCTTGATTAAATGCCAAATAAAGTGGCTGATTTTCATAGAAGGCTTCTCTACACATACCTACTATAAACGTAAATTCACCACCAAAACAGGCTTCACCGTCTAATAAAATACGTGCCTGAGCGACTTCTAAGTCTTTATCAATATAAGGTGGTGTCGTAAAATGTAAGTCATTTCGATCCCCTGACTGAAACAAGGCGACACCATCAGGATGAGATAATGCAACAATTTGATGATCAAACTTTGAAACCTCTATGTTGTTTTTTTCAAGAGCCATCTTTAAGAGTACATCTTGAATGCTTCCAAGCTGCGGCATAATGATCCGATGCGCGTCTGTAAGATCATTTAGACTTTGAACACCATCATCCTTCGTCATTAATGCAACTGCGCTTTCAGACAGCCCAGAAAAAATACGCCAGTCCATCCCATTATCTCGGCCGAGTAAAAACGGTGGAATCCCAACAAATCCAACATCAAGGGACCCTGATAACATCGCTTCTCGAATCGCTGTGGTATTCCCATACTTTTCCCAAACGATGGCCACATCCTCAGATTCAAACTTAGCATCCAGATAGCCTAGATCTTTCATGATCGTAAGAGGTGCATACGCTAATCCAAACTGATCTGCGATGGTAATGGTTTTCTGCTCTGTCTTTGCACAGCCAGTCATTAAAAATAAAACTGCCGTCATCGATAAGAAGATTAGCGTTTTCAAAATTAGTGCAGTTGATGTTTCTTTTGCATAAGTCCTTGAATGATTAAGGGTAAACATGATGCCTCCAAAAGTTTGTTTATATTTTATCAATATTTCTATTATACCATGATAAAATTTTAGCTAAGTCAACTGATTCTCTTATACTGGATTTCATTCACTTATGATGTAAAGCACCTATTCTAGATCGGTAGAGTATTGCGCACACAAAAAACACCTATGCGCTATAGGTGTTTTAACCATTATTTATATAACTATTATTTGATCTAAATTTCCTATTCAAAAATCAGTGAATAATATCTGTCAATAGATGCCTCAATGTCTTCCATTGAAAATACGCGTTCAAACCGCTTCGTTTCTTTGCCTTCAGCGAAAATGATAATCGTTGGATACACAAACACCATATAGTCACCCACCAAGGATTTAATGACTTCCACATCTGCGGTGACGAAATCTGCTCGATTGAATTTTTCTGAGAGTGCTTCGAGTTCTGGTGTGATGGCAAGACAAACGTTACATTCTAAATCGCTAAAAAGCGCAACTACTAACGCATTCTCCCGTATGGTTTCTTTTACAGCTTCATTTGAGTGATAATTTATTAGCATGATAGCCCCTTTCTAAAGAAAAACCATCTATAATTACTTAATACCGTTTAACTTCTTAAGTAACTGTTGTAGTTGTACCTTTTCTTCAACCTCAAGTCCAATAAAAAAGCCCTCAAGCACAGAAAGATGCGCATCAAAAACTTCTTTAATCAAGTGACGCCCTTCCTCTGTCAAACCTATGACGAACGCTCTACGGTCTTCTGGATTGACAGCTCTTTGAATCAAACCCTCTTTTTCAAGGTTCTTTATGACAACCGTCATATTACCACTGGTTGAAAGTGTTCGATCGATCAACTCACAAATCTTTAGATCTCCAAGGTGATAGAGCGTCTCTAATACACCAAATTGAGCAATTGTAAGATCATAATTGCTAAAAAAGGGTTGCATGGTTCTTTGAAATGCGGTATTCGTTCTGGATAAAGCAATTACTAGCTTAAGATTAATGGTATTCTCCTCGCCATAATTCGCATGATTTTTCATAAGAATAGTCTATCCTCTCAAATTTAATTTATCTATGACTTAATCACGGATTAACATGCTCCAATAAAAAAGTATAGGTTTCTTTTAAGGTTTCTAATGGTTGATTAAAGATAATTTTTTTATCTTCGTACTCAAAATAAATATACCCTTTATCGTTGGTGTTTACAAATAATTTTACTGAGCCCATATCTCTCGTTTTAAAGTGACCTGTTAATCTTGAGCCGATGGCAGCACCATTTGTTCTTGCCGTTATATCTGGGAGTTCCTCTAAATACATTAGGTTTGAAATGTTTGCGTATCCATAAGTACCACCATACATGCCTTTGATTTCCATTGAATCCTCATTAAGAATTACCTTTACAGGTTGAAAGTTAACAAGAATTAATATACCGACAACGATGACGACAACGACGCTTGAAAGAACAGGTAAAAGCATTTGTTTAAGCATCCCCTTTCTTAACTTATGATTTTCGTCATATAAGTTACCATCAAATCGCATCGCGTAAACAGCCATAAATAGCAACGAAACTGCTACTACAACAGATATAGCAATAATATTTACTTTTATTGAAAGTGCCACTAATAACGCTGACAACAGAAATAATGCGCCATCAAAATAGAAGATAATGCCCATGAACCTTGTCATGCCTTCAATATCGACGTGTGCCTTTTTTTCAACTGGCATTCTTCTGTAATGTTTAATCAACGAGTACATCTTAAAGACGTGAATTGAAAGACCACACAAAATAAAGATTAAGCCCAAAATAGCGTACAACAACATAGAAACCTCCTTATTCGTTCTACTATGGTTGTTATACGCTATGAATCTTAAAAAAGTATTAAATTAGCATTATTATTGAGTTAATCAGGCATTTTACTGTATTTCCAACTGTCCTTTTAAGTTCTCAATTCTTCCTAGCATAATATTTATAATCGAGACATCACTACCACTCAAGCTCATGCCTCCCATTTGACGACCACCTTCTTGATCACCCTCTAGCCTACTTCTGTCGCCGTTCTGAGGTGGTGCTACATTATTACCACCTTCGTTATTTAGACTCGGTACCTGCTCAGAACTTTCTATAGAAGCTGAACTTTCTGTATCTACCGGTGGCATTTGACCTTTATCAGGTACTTGCCCATTGTTTGGAGCTTGTCCATTGTTTGGAAACTGTCCATTTTCAGGTTTTTGACCCTTGTCAAATACGCCTATTTGCCCACCTTGGAAGTTATTATTTGCCTCGATCGCTCCACCCTCTAAAAAAGTGGTCGCTGTTATAAACGCGTCGTACGTAACGAATTTAGTTGGATCCGCTGAAACATAGTCGCTTATAAAAGATTGTAAACTGGTTACTTTTTCCTCAATATCTGAAAGAAGTGACATATAATTTTTGATATAGGCTTCGTATTTTTCTTTGTATTCGGGTACACTTAATAGGTTGTTGATTAAGGGTACCTTTTCCATGGTTGTTCCAGATATAGGTGTATCGATATCTATACTGGATTGTCCACCACCTTGGAAGCCTCCAAAGGACATATTATAATCCCAAGGAATGACAACAAACTTACCATCCTTTTGGTACAAATAATAGTTTTGTGCAAATGTACCATTATAACTATCGTAATTCTCAAGTACGGTATTTGCAGCAATATAGTTGAGCGCACTCTCTACATCTAAAACGCTTTCAATATCGCCTTTTTCTCCTGTTGGCATCTGATTGAGCGTATCGATAAAGTTGATAAGGTCTTCTTTACTTTCATTTTTTCCATTCTTTTGTTCTAAGGTAGTATAAGCACCTGTTTTGTCTACTAGAAGATTGCTGCCAGATTCTGCTTTGTATAAATTCGAATCATTTTCACCAAAGTTTCGAACGAGGAAACTATCGTCAATTGCTTCTACCATTAAATAAAAGCCTACTAGCTCACTATTTATGCTCACATTGACAAAGGAACACTCAGGTACATTCAATCCCGCTTCACGCATGGTAGTGTAGCTAATATACTCACGTAAATACGAAGGGTCAGAAAACATATTATTTAAAACGAGCTCATCGAGGCCCATCACCGTCTGATCATCCACGTATTTGTCAAACTTAACTCGAAAGCTATATCGTTCAGAGTCAGAGCTAGCTACAGATTTAAGTGACGAGTTACCTTTCGTTCTAAAACCGACATTTTCAACAGTTTGTCCATCTAGAGTTACTGTTGTGGCATAATAGGTTTCATCTTCAGGACTTGCTAATATCTCAGCCCAATCAGTAGGATCGATCTGAATGTTAATTTCATGCACGACTTCACTTGAAAACAAACTGCTATAATCTGATGTTGAAGAAGCACTGGTCAATGATGTGTTAACCGTCACTGAACGATTACTTTCTTCTATATTCTCTGAAGAATTATTCTCATAGTTCATAGCGGTGGTGCAACCTGCCAAAACCATGATAGTAGCCAATAGTAGTAACAGTAACCTTTTGAATCTTCCTAACTTTGACATCTCTAGCCTCCAAAATATTATTATCTGTTATATCAATTAAGCTTCGCCAATTAAATCTGAAACCAGCGTCAAACTGATGTTTAAATTCCCATTTCGACATCTAAGTTCGTCTATAAAAGCTTTTGTACTAACGTTCTCTTTCAAATCTATTTCATAATAAATTTGATACAAGCTACCAAGTGCGGTTGTTTTCACTCTCTTCAACAAACATCTATTCGTAAACTGTTTCATCGGTGCATCAAAAGCAGTTTCATAATCTAAATCTTCTGGAATCGTAATTATCAGTTGTTTTGTTTCACTTAAGTCTGATTTAAATCTCGTTTTAAATAAAATATACATCACTAAACATAGAATTAATGTAAATACTGCAGCGTATGCATATGCACCTACACCACTTGCAAGACCTGCTGCCATCGCAAATAAAACATAGGCAATATCTTTTGGTTCTCCTGGTGCTGATCTAAAGCGGATGATGGAAAATGCACCTGCTAAACTAAATGCCCTAGCGACATCACTTCCGATCAGCATGATAATAATAGCGATGACTGCTGGAAGTAAAATCATCGTTAATGCAAAGTTCTCAGAATATCTGCCCTTTGCTGAAGTCTTGTGATAAGTAAAGCTTATCAATCCACCACACATAAATGCTGCGATAATGGTCATAATCACCTGAGATAGGACTAACGAGCCGCTTGTTGTTGAGGTAAATAAGGATTCAAACATGTAATAGGTTCCCCTTTCATTTCTGCAATTTTCGAATTTGATGTTTTATTTTTCTCTTCATTTTTTACCAGTAGTAAGACCTTTGAAGGTCTTAAACTCTCTATATAGAGCTGATACTCCCTACCGTATTTAGAAAAGCTTGTTGCATATAGCTTGTGATCTGATAATAATTTTACAAACCACATTGGTAATGTTTTTCCAGCTTTAACTTCCATTAGCCATTTGCCATCATCTATGAGCTGGTCGCCATAATCACCATATTCAAGCCCAAGATCGTATCGTCTCGTTCTAATATTGGTATCAAAGGTCACTCTAAAATCACCAGTAAAAAAGGCTTGTCGATCGTATGCGATATAGACGATCGGTTTAAGATCGTATTGATGCAACATAAAGTTAATTTCCTTCAATACTTGTCTGTTTTGATACGGTTTGCTTTCAGGTATCTCGTTGGAAGCTAAAAACGCATACGCTTCATCAAGTAACAGTGTCGTTCTTCTTTTGTTGACCAATCCTTTGTATTTTTTCTTTATTTCAAGAAAAACTTTTGATTCAAGTTCTGGTACACCATAAGCACGTAGTCTCAATTTTTCTTTGTAGATGGGCTTTGATAACGACTTTTTTATTAAGTCATCATTTGGTGTATCACAATATAAATTACTGATGGTGTAAAAACCATTTTTTACATTGTAAGGATCTAACTCCATGTTGTCTTCAATCAATTTAAGGATCGTTTCATAGGTTTCTTGATCAACAATGAATTTTTTCTCGTATCGATTAAAAACTTCTATACTCATAAAACCCTCCTGGCAATTTTCGTTTGATTTAATGTCATTATAAAATTCTTTCCTTTAACGAACCTTAAAGTGATAAAATATTTTAAATCAACGGTTTTAAGGTTCATTAAAGGTAGGCTTGCTATTCTAAATCTATAAAATCGGGTATAATAAGTAGGAATTATTATAGAGACCAACCTAGGAGGTAATCATGAGAATTTTACTGGTCGAAGATGAAAAGCATCTGGCTGAAGCAATCTCACAAATCCTAAAAAAGAACAATTACACCGTAGATATGGTTTACGACGGAGAAGATGGGCTGGATTATGCACTGAGCGATATATACGATTTAATTTTGTTGGATATCATGTTGCCAAAATTAAATGGAATTGAGGT
>DJWQ01000098.1 GCA_002441045.1 Firmicutes bacterium UBA6226
CTAACTGATCTAGGCTAATCATCTCCACTTGATCTCTATGCGTCATATCTTGCTTTTTTAACATATTTCACACTCCTGTTTTTTCTCTTAATGTATTATTCGACAAAAGTATGAAAACTCCTTTTTGTTCACGAAAAAAAGCCGACACTTTTGTGTCGACTTTGTCTTCAGTCTGAGAGATGCTTCACTGAAGCATCTCTTTTGATTGATATTAAACTATTTTTTTAAGATTGGATCGATCATTGGTGATCTTAATCTTGCGCCTGGGTTAAAGCCGCTACCGATAAGTGGTTTTGCATATTTGATAAACGCTTCTGTAACGTTGTTACCAGCTTCGTTGATGAATGAATCTGGCATGTGTTTTGTTTTAGCAGCGATTTCTTTAAGGTCAACCAAACGGTAGTTAACGGCATAGTCGCCTGTTCTTTCCATTACGACAGAACCATCTAAATCGTCGATTAATGCAAACTGAACTGCTTTTTCAGCAACTTCTCTTGCTTCTTTTTGATCTGTATCAGAAACACAGCCTAAGAAAGAACGTTGCATATAGCCTAAAGTATCTGCACGAACACGACCGATGCCTAATTTAGCTTTAACTTCAGCTACTAAAAGGTCGCCAAGTGCGCCTGTACCTGATAATTGAACATTACCATGAGCATCTGTTTCAACGTTTTCTTGAAGCTTTGTAATAATCGCTGTACCATTTTCATCTTGAATGCCTTCTGAAACAGCGACGATACATCTGCCATATTTCTCATAAGTCGCTTTAACGTCTTTTAAGAAGTCTTCTACGATAAACGGTCTTTCTGGGAAGTAGATTAAGTGTGGACCATCATCTTCAAAAACTCTACCAAGCGCAGAAGCACCTGTTAAGAAACCAGCATGTCTACCCATGATAACGCCGATATAAACACCTGCTAAAGCACGGTTATCGTAGTTGATACCAGCAAATGCAGAAGCTACGTATCTAGCAGCAGAACCAAATCCTGGTGTATGGTCGTTGATTACTAAATCGTTATCTACTGTTTTAGGGATATGAACCGCTCTGAACTCATAGTTTTGTTTTTTAGCTTCTTCATTAACGATTCTTACCGTATCAGATGAATCGTTACCACCGATATAGAAGAAGAATCTGATGTTGTGCGCTTTCATTACTTCGAACATTTTTGCACAGAAATCAGGTGTTGGCTTTACTCTTGTAGAAAGTAAGCCTGAAGATGGTGTTGCAGCAACTGCTTCAAGATTCGCAACTGTTTCTCTTGTAAGATCCATAAACTCTTCATTTACGATGCCTTCAACACCGTGAACAGCGCCGTATATTCTTTCAACTTGTGGGTATTTCTTAGCTTCTAATACAACGCCTACCATTGATTGGTTAATTACGGCAGTTGGGCCGCCACCTTGAGCGACTAATAAATTACCTTTTAACATGTTATTTGTTCCTCCTAATCCAGTTCGTAGAGTTTGGCGTATTTCGCCTCTAAATAATCGCAATAATACTTTGAATTAAGTCTTTCGCCCGTAATTTTCTCGATTAACTCATTTGGCTTAATAAGTGCACCATGAACGTGTACATTTTCATTTAGCCATTTTGTAATCTCTTTAAAGTCACCCTTGCTGAGGCACGCCTCTAAATTGATTTCTTTCGACATATAATGAGCGAGTTGAGCAGCATATGCACTTCCTAAAGCATAGGTTGGAAAGTAGCCGAACAAGCCTTCAGACCAATGTACATCTTGTAGTACACCTCTACGGTCATCTGGTGGCGTAATGCCAAGATAAGCCTTAACTTTTTCATTCCAAACCTTAGGTAAATCAGCCACTTTAATGCTTCCGTCAATTAGACCTAACTCAATTTCATAGCGAATCATGATATGAAGTGAATAGGTGAGTTCATCTGCTTCAATTCTAATCAATGAAGGTTCTACACGATTGATCGCTTCGTAAAAATGCTTCGTTGTTACATCGGAAAGTTGTTCTGGAAATACGGTCTTTAGCTTTGGTAAAAAGTAATTTAGAAAAGCTTCGCTTTTACAAAAATTATTTTCATAAATTCTCGATTGTGATTCATGTATCCCGTTGGATGTGCCACTTGCTAAAGAGGTACCTTGAAGCTTTCGATCGAAGTTTTGCTCATAAATCGCGTGTCCACCTTCATGTGCTGTACTAAACAGTGCAGATGCAAAATCATCTTCATAATAATGTGTTGTCAGTCTTACGTCGTCGATGTCTACCCCCATAGTGAAAGGGTGTACACTTTCCTTAAGTTGTCCTTTTTCTAAATCAAATCCCATTTGAGTTAATAGGTCTCTTGAAACTTGATCCTGTAGGTTGACTTCAAATTTTCTACTCAAAAATTCTGTATCGATAACCTTATTCTTATCTGAGATTTTCTTGAGCAGTGGTACAATTCTTTCTCTTAATTCATCAAAAAAGACATTGAGCTGTTCCACTGTCATACCATCTTCATAATCACCAATATAAAGGTTGTAAGGATGACCTTCATACCCTCTATACTCAGCAAATTTGAGTAGATAGTCGATCACCTGTGTTAAATAAGGTTTAAAACTTTCAAAATCTGAGTCTGCTTTTGCATCTTCCCAAACCATTGACGATTTAGAAATTAGCATGTTGTATTTTTGGTAGTCGTCCATTGGAATTTTAGTCAACTTGTCATACTCTTTTTTAGTATCTTTGACCAAAACTCGATTCATTTCATCAAGTGCATCGAGATTTGCCATCAGTGTGTCTAAGTCACTTGCCATTTGCTGGTTGACAAGCATTTGATATCCGAGACCACTTAAAACACCTACTGCTTGACTTCTCGCGTCAGCACCGCTTTTAGGTGCACCTGTTGATGCATCCCAAAACAGCATTGAGGTGGCGTAACTTAAAGACTTTAATTTGCTTTCCGTTTCTCTGAAGCGTTCAATTACGTCGTTAATATTTTGCATGTTTGAAGTCTCCTTTCAAAATACGTTTGCCGTTATGCCTCTACCCTAATACTCTACGATTATAACAAAAAAATATTAGAGTTGAAACCTTAAAGTATGTATGATAGACTTAATTTCGGAAATTTAG
>DJWQ01000032.1 GCA_002441045.1 Firmicutes bacterium UBA6226
TATCCTAAAGACCATAAAACGTATGGCCCAACGAGTTTAGGAAGTCTTTTTTTATAGAACTGTATCAGATTGATTTTTTTATCACTATAGAGGTGATGTAACAGAAAACCACTGATAAATAGAAATATAGGAACTGCCGGTTTCGATAGTTGGTTGATGAATATAAATAAATACTGCGGCAGACTGTTTGTAGTAAGTGCCACAACAGGTGTCGCTGTAACATGTATCAGAACGACAAATAAGCAAGCCATTAATCTCATGTAGTGAATGGTATTAAAATTCTTTCGTGTCATTTTGCCTCCTAATTTGTATTCAACTTATTATATCAACAGTGAATAAGGCTATCAAGCCCAATCCAGATAACAAATTATATGAATAGAAATAATACTTGTTCGCTTTTTTATTAAGCAGTATAATGAAAGCGTATTCATGCGAGCATGCTGGAATGGCAGACAGGTACGACTCAGAATCGTATGGTTAACAGCCGTGTGGGTTCAAGTCCCATTGCTCGCACCATTTTTAAACTTTTTACGAGAAGTAATGCAACTTAGTGTCGCATTGCTTTTTTTATTTTTATTCTATAAAATAGAAAGCAAAGAACGAATGTTCGAATTGAGGTGAACATGATTAAGATAAGTAAATTAGAAGCTAAGAAGTTTTTACTTAAAAAGCACTTTCTATTCGGGAAAAAAACACTTAAAGGTAAAGCGGATATCTTAAGCTTTATTAAGCAAGTTGGCTGCTTACAGTACGATCCAATTGATGTTTGTGGGAAAAACGCTGAGTTGGTTTTGCAGTCGAGAGTTTTGAACTTTAATAAAGGTGATCTATATGAAATGATCTATCAAGATCGCGTATTAGTGGATTATTTTGATAAGAACTTGGCAATATTCCCCATTGAGGACTGGCCTTATTTTGCACGCGAACGTGTGCTTTACAGCGAAAGAGGTAGAAGTCGAGTTGAAATTGACAAGGTTTGTAGTGAGATCATTGAAACGATAGATCAAGAAGGACCTAAAACTTCATCTGAGCTTGAGTATGAGCATAAGGTGGATTGGTACTGGGGACATACAAAGCTCTCAAGAGCTGCACTAGAGTTGTTATATTTTAAAGGTGAACTTGGGATTCATAGCAAAAAAGGTACTATAAAAAGATACGATCTAATGAGAAAGCTCTATCCAGTCGAGATAATCAATCAGTTAGATCCATATCCAGATCTTATTGATCATCTTTGTTGGCGTGTTTTAAGGCGAATAGGTGCTGTGGGTATGCTTTGGAATAAGCCCTCAGATGCTTGGTTAAACATAAGAGAGCTGAAAGCCGCTCAAAGAAAAGAAGTGTTTGAGCGACTAGAGAATGAGGAAAAAATCTTAAAGGTACAAGTAGAAGATATTAAAGACCCATTTTATATTTTGAGCTCAGATTTAACGCTTTTAAATTCAATGAAAGATAATGAAGAGAAGAGTGAACGCGTTGAGTTTCTAGCGCCACTGGACAATTTTTTATGGGATCGAAAACTAATTGAGGCTGTGTTTGGCTTTAAATATAAGTGGGAGATTTACACACCAGAGGTTCAAAGAGCGTTTGGTTACTATGTGCTTCCGATTTTGTACCGAAATGATTTGGTTGGAAGAATTGAAATGGTATGTATAAGGAAAGAAAAAAAGCTAGTTGTTAAAAATATTTGGTATGAAACTAGCTTTAAGCCAACAAAAACTTTTCTTAATCAGCTTGATAAAAGTCTTGCTACCTTTATGATTTTTAATACATGTGAAAGTTTAGAAATTAATTAAATTTTACGATTCCATAGTCGCTTTTTAATTTTGATGTGATAAAATGAGTAATAATATTTAATGGATTGGAGAAAGCGATGCGATTAATAGTTGCAGATGATTCTGCATTTGTAAGAAATATCATCCAAAAATCACTTTCAACTTCTTTCCCAGATGCAGAGATTATTCTTTGTTCAAATGGTAAAGAAGCACTTGAAGCATATGTTGCAGGTCCGTCTGATTGGGTAATTACTGACCTATTAATGCCTGAAATGACAGGACAAGAGCTAATTTCAAAATTATGTGAAGTCAATGAAAAGCCAAAAGTGATCGTTATATCGGCTGACGTACAAAAGGGTACAAAGGATGAACTCGATGCGTTAGGTGTTCGGGATTTTATTAATAAACCACTTAATGCGGATAAACTTGAAACGTTGAAAACAGCAATTTTAGGAAGTTGAGGTGAAGATATGCTCGATGAGATGCAGAGAGATTTATTAAAAGAATATGTAAATGTCTTTATTGGGCAAGCGGCAAGTATGCTTTCAGAAATGGCAAATCAACGTGTGCTTCTTACCGTTCCTGAAGTTGATATCGTTAATATGTCAGATGATACAAAGGATTTAGCGAGACCACTTTTCAATCATGGACATATCATCAGTTCTTCTATGAAGTTTGGCAATGACTTTTCTGGAAGGGCGTTGTTAATTTTTCCTGCTCAAAAAGCCAAGCTCTTGGTGGATGCATGTATGGGGATGGAGATGTCGGATTATGATGAAGAGAGCTATGAGCTAATTGACACTGATTTTGACGTTCTTAAGGAAATCAGCAATGTTATTTTAAACTCAGTTATTGGCGAGTTCTCGAACTTGATCGGTACGACAGTAGAGTTTTCAATTCCAGATATTGAAGTCCTATTTGTTTCCCAAGATGAGCAAAAAATGTATCTGAAAAACGATGTTTACATGATGATGCTGTATACGAGCTTTGAACTCGCAGAAGCCCAAGTAGAAGGCGTGATCATCGTTGCACTTGGACTCACTTCGTTAAATAAATTGTTAGATAAAATCAGTGAAGAAATCGGTGATGCACTATGAATAACTTCTTTTATGATGTGATGGACAAGTTGAATGTCGGCATCATTTTGCTCGACTCAAACTCAAAAATTGTATACTGGAATCGGTGGATGATTCAGAAGACAGACTTAAAAATGGAAACGGTTTTTAACTGCCCAATAGAAGAAGTCGCACCGAAATTTGTACGTCCCAAATATCAAAAGATTTTACAATCTGTTAGAGAAACTGGACAAGGAAGGTTTCTAGCCGGTGCTGTTCATGGCAGTTTTTTTGTCGATATTGAGAACGATCAAAGCACGATTATTCAGCAAAATCTCCAGATTGAACGATCTCTTAATGGCTATTTATTGATTCAAGTCGAGGATTACACGGGATATTATCAAAAGGTTCAGAAGATGAAAACCTTCATCATGCAACTTGAGAAAGAAAATGATCAAATTAAAATAAATGAAGAAAATAGTCGAAAAATGGCAATGCAGGATATACTCACAGGACTTCCTAATCGACTTTTCCTTATGAATCAACTTAGAAATAAGCTTGAGAACGCTATGATTGAAGATGAAAAAGAAAGGGTTGCCATTTTCTTTATTGATTTAGACAATCTCAAAGTCGTTAATGATAGTCACGGTCATAGAAGTGGAGATGCCATTTTAATGGAGATGGCGAAACGCCTTAAACATGCCATAAGAGGTAGAGATACAGTTGCAAGGCTATCAGGTGATGAATTTATTATCGTTATGGAAGGTTTACTCGACAATAAAGATATCAGAAGACTTGCAGGACATATATTAGATCAGTTTAATGAACCTTTTAATGTGGATGGTGTTAAGCACGAAGTGACATGTTCCATGGGAATTAGTGTATTTCCAGACGATGGAAAAGAAGTCGAGGAGCTACTCGATAAAGCAGATCAAGCCCTTTATAAAATTAAGCATTCTGGCAAAGCTGGTTTTGCCTTTTATAATCGTACACTTGAAGAATAAAGGACATGTCAATTGATTAAGGAGTGATATTATGGCTTTAATAGAAGTAAAGTTTCCAGGTGGCGTTAGAGTAGATGCCCATATGAAGGGGCATGTTATTGGAACGGATCAACCAACCTACGCAGGTGGTGACGGAAGTGCACCAGCACCGTTTGACTTGTTTTTAGCATCTATTGCGACTTGTGCTGGCATCTATGCTTTGGGATTTTGTCAAAATAAAGGCATAAGTACTGAAGGCTTAGCGTTGACCATGGATGTGGAAAAAGATCCTGAAACCAAGATGATCGGTAAAGTGAATTTGAATTTGACCTTACCTGAAGGTTTCCCAGAAAAATATAAAGCAGCAATCATGCGTTCAATGGATTTGTGTGCGGTTAAAAAACACATGTTTAATCCACCGGAGTTTGAAATAATTGCTGAATAAAAG
>DJWQ01000010.1 GCA_002441045.1 Firmicutes bacterium UBA6226
AGGAGGTGAATTATGGATTCGCTTAAAAGTATGAATATGGCCTTGGATTATATTGAAAATTACCTTACAGAAGAAATTGATTATAACGAGGTTGCTAAAATAGCACTTTGTTCAGAGTATCATTTTAAAAGGATGTTTTCATTTTTAGCGGGTGTTAGTCTATCTGAATATGTACGAAGAAGACGCATGACGCTGGCCGCTCAAGATTTAAAGCAATATGAGGAAAGAGTGCTCGATATCGCTGTTAAATATGGGTATAACTCTGCCGATGCTTTTTCAAGAGCCTTTCAACAGATTCATGGCATACTGCCATCTGAAGTAAAAGGGAATGCAGCAATGATTAAAGCCTATCCAAAATTGACCTTTAAACTATCTATCAGTGGAGGTATTGAAATGAATTATCGTATCGTTGAAAAAGAAGCATTTAAGATTATTGGATTTATGAAAAGAGTGCCCATCGTATTTAGTGGCGTTAACCCTGAGATCGCATCCATTTACCAGAGACTAACACCTGAAATCATCCAATATTTAAAAGGCCTCTCCAATGTGGAACCAAAGGGGATTATTAGTGCTTCTACCCATTTTTCTGAGGAAAGAATGGAAGAAAAGGGAGAACTGGACCATTATATCGGCGTAGCCACAACCAAATTTGATCCAAATGAATCAAGTCCTATTTCAAACTCTGATATTCTAGATGTGGAAAAGGGAACTTGGGCAGTTTTTGAGTCAATAGGGCCATTTCCAGAAACCCTACAAGAAATTTGGGGTCGAATATACTCAGAATGGTTTCCAGCGTCTATCTATGAAGCATGTGAAGGACCAGAAATCGTATGGCATGAATCACCCGACACAACAAATCCCAACTATAAGAGTGAAATCTGGGTAAAAGTAAAACAACAAATGAGTAAGTAAAAGAAACACAAGAATTACAAGAGTTACAAGAGTTACAAGTAAGGTACGAATGTGTGAGTAATCTTCTTAAGTCTATTTAATTTTTACTCGGAGAGGTGGGTATGCCAGTATTATTTAATCCAACGACGAATCCAATAATCAAGTTATGCATGGCTGCTATGAAACAGGAAGCTGAAGGAAATATTAAAGCAGCCAAGAGAACATTCTTAACTGCTGTCGAGCACTCAACCAATGATTTTGAAAGGTTTTTCACCAAATATCATTACGCTAGGTTCATGCCGGATTAGCTGGAACAGTTAAAGTATTTAAAAGAAGCCTTGGATCATGCGATGACAGTTGATGATGACAATGTCTGGCGTGCTTATCAGACGATATATAGCCAGATCGCTGCCATTTATATGGAAATAGGCGATGACGTTAATTATGCTAAATTTAAAACACTGGAGCATCAAAGCAAAGTTTTTCCTAAAGACAGGGGACCATTTTATCATGGGACTAAGGCAGATCTTAAGGTAGGGGATTTTTTAAACCCAGGTGGACAATCCAATTATCAAGAGGATCTGCAAATGAATCATATTTATTTTACAGCCAATATTTCAGGTGCAGGGCTGGCAGCTTCTTTAGCAAAAGGAAATGCAAAGGAGAGAATATATGTGATTTCACCTACTGGTGATTTTGAAGATGACCTAAATGTAACGGATAAGAAATTTCCCGGTAACTTAACGCGTTCTTACCGATCCATTTATCCTTTAAAGATTATTGGAGAGGTCTCAGATTGGATTACATTAACTGAAACTGAAAAGCAAAAATGGCTTGAGGATATTGAAAAAGGAAAATGGAGAAATCATCAATTAGTTGATTCGTTAGGAGGCAACCATGATTGAAACTAAGTACAGTATTGTCATAAACGCATCAAGAGAAAAAGTATGGAGCGTCCTTTGGAACGACCAGACTTTTAGAGATTGGGCAAACCTTATCGATGAAGGGACATTTATGAAGGGTGAGCTAAAAGAAGGGTGCGAGGTTGAATATATTTCTTCGATTAATGGGTACGGTGTCACCAGCTTTGTTGAAAAGCTTATTCTTGGTGAGTATATTAAGCTGAAGCATTTAGCAGATACGAAAGAAAATGGTACAGAAAATAGAGAGGAAGAGTGGACCGGTGGTACTGAAAGTTATCAACTTACTGAGGGCACAAGTTCGACAGGAGATATTTTGACTGAACTTTCAATCGTCATGGACATTCCTGAGAATTTAGTTGATTATTTCAATGAGGTTTATCCGAAGGTGATGCATAGAATAAAGGAATTAAGTGAAAATAGATTAATGATTAGTGTTTAGTTGTTTAACACATGTGTGAGCAATTAGGAATCCAGATACATATTTCAGGGTTCTTTTTTTTTTTTTTTAATGAGATTAGGGAAAAATACTTAGATGAGGTTTGAAGGTCGAAAACCGATTGTCTTATTAATTAATAATGGCTTGTATTTATTAACTTATGTTGTTATTGGTGGCATAATTGCAGTGATGAAGTAAGGCGTTAAATCTTCATAACATAAGTGTTTAAGAATAAAAAGGAAGGTCAAATTTTGCTTTGACCTTCCTTTTATTGCGTTAAATAATAAATTAATTATTCGTTTGAACTATTGAATCATTTTATCAATAACTTCTTCAAGCTCGCCAGAAATTTTCTTCGCAGTGTCAAAATCCTTCTGGCTTAAGGCAAGTTCAATTTTAGTCTCAAGCGTTTTTTTCTTTTGTTCTAGGACGAGATAGTCATGAGAAAAATGGTTTTCATAGATCATTTTTCTAAACTTTTGAATGTTAACTTT
>DJWQ01000017.1 GCA_002441045.1 Firmicutes bacterium UBA6226
TTGATTTTACAATGAAGCAAAATAATATCTTTATTAAAAATAAGAACGCAAAGTGTGAGGCAAATCACATGATGCGTTTTTGTTTTGTCTTAAAATAAGGATGTAATCAAGTTTAAGAGAAATCAATATTAAAAAAATCAATTTTAAATAAACTTAGGAGGTATTCATATGACAATCACTTATAATGATCTTTCCCAAAAAGCTATTGGGCAGGTTGTAATTGAAAATCCGGAATTAGTAAAGGTTTTTATGGCTTACGAGGTGGACTTTTGTTGTGGCGGTGACCGATCGCTAGAAGAAGCAGTCGTCAGAGATACAGATGATGTAGAAACTCTAAAAGCAGATATTACGGAAACACTCGCTACCGCTTTTCAGGTACAGGCTGGTGGCGAGAACAGATTGCTTTCCACCCTTAGTGATGCTGAACTCATCGACAGAATCATCACCACACATCATGCTTATCTTAAGGAAACATTACCTGAATTATCAAAGCTTATCTTTAAACTGCTTGGTGTCCATGGTGAGACGCATCCAGAATTATACGATGTTCACCGCGTGTTTGGCGCACTGAAAAACGAATTAGAAAGTCACCTCGTTAAAGAGGAAGTGAAATTATTTCCAGCGATGCTCAGAAAAGATGATGATCTTGTCGAATTAATTTCAACACTTGAAGCTGAACACGACGGTGCCGGAGATGCTTTGCACGAATTGACAGAGATTACCGATCACTTTAAAGTGCCGAGCGATGGCTGTAAGACGTATGCGTTAACCTATGAAATGCTAAAAGAACTGGTATCGGATATGTATCTTCATGTGCATACTGAAAATAATATATTGTTTAAGAGAGTGAGTAAAATGTAAGTTAACCATTAGAGGATTCAAAAGCTGTTACTTTAAAATATAATTTGTGAAGTTACTTATGTTGATATTTGAGAGGAGTCTATTATGTTTAAGATTAATGAGAGAATTACTTGGGTGGGTAAAATTGACTGGGAGCTTAAAAAATTTCATGGAGAAGAGTATTCGACACATCGTGGCTCTTCGTATAACTCTTATCTGATTCGTGATGAAAAGGTGGCGTTAATCGATACGGTTTGGCAGCCATATGACGCCGAGTTTGTGAAAAGATTAAAAGAAGTCATCGACTTAAATGAAATCGATTATATCATCGCCAACCATGCTGAAATCGATCATAGTGGTGGCTTACCTGAACTGATGAAAGAGATTCCAAATACACCGATCTACTGTACAGCAAATGGTGTGAAGTCATTAAAGGGGCATTATCACCAGGATTGGAACTTCAACGTCGTTAAGACTGGCGACACATTGGATTTAGGGGAAGGAAAGCTCGTCTTTATAGAAGCGCCTATGTTACATTGGCCTGATAGCATGTTTGAATACTATACAAAGGATGCCATATTGTTTTCAAATGATGCGTTTGGACAGCACTATGCATCAGAACTGATGTACAACGATCT
The DNA here is from genome assembly GCA_002441045.1 of Firmicutes bacterium UBA6226. The sequence continues at coordinate 1,479 of DJWQ01000017.1, forward strand.
TGTGGATCAAGCAGAACTCTATCAAGAAGCGATTAAGTATTATGCCAACATTTTGACGCCATTCAGCGCACTTGTAGGGAAGAAAATAGAAGAGGTGTTAGGGTTTAACTTACCGGTGAATATGATTTGTCCATCACACGGTGTGATTTGGAGAGACAACCCAGTACAGATCGTTGAGCAATACGTCACATGGGCAAATAGCTATCAAGAACATCAAGTAACACTCATCTACGATACAATGTGGGATGCAACCAAGCATATGGCAGAGGCGATAGCAGAAGGGATTAAATCGGTAGATCCAACTCTTAATATTAAGTTGTATAACGTTTCAAAAATAGATAAAAACGACGTCATTTCAGAAGTGTTTAAGGCGAAGCTCGTAGTGGCAGGATCATCTACGATCAATAAAGGCATACTATCAGGTATGGCATCTATCCTTGAAATTATGAAAGGGCTAAGATTTAAAGGTAAAAAAGCAGCAGGCTTTGGTAGTTATGGTTGGAGTGGCGAATCGCCTAAGCTGATGACAGAAGCACTAAAGGAATGTGGCTTTGAAGTAGTGGCTGACGGACTTGGCGTCCTTTGGCAGCCTGATGATACAGCACTTAAAACTTGCTTTGATTATGGTGTAGAATTGGCTAAAACGCTTTAGTAAAGATGTTATTGAAAATAAAAGTAAGCCCTAAATTGACACAGAAATAGGTGTCTGATATCCTACTAAAAAGGAGCAGACGCCTATGATTTTGATGATAAATGAGCCTGATGGTTTTGAAACGATATTACCTAAAATTTTAGCTGAGATCAAGAAGCTCATCGCAGAAAATATAAGCACAGATCAACCACCTAAGCATTCGATACGCATCGCTATAGATGGTAACTGTGGCAGTGGTAAGACGACACTTGCAGGGAAGCTAGCAGAGAAGTTGGAAGCAAACCTTTTACACATGGATGATTTTTATATTTCTTGGAAAGATAAGACACCAGAGCGCTTATCAGAACCAGGGGGCAACGTAGATTATGAGCGTTTTTATGACGAAGTGTTGCTGCCGTTAAAGAGTGAAGAACCCTTTTCATATCGAAGATTTAACCCAGTATCACAATCACTTGATTCACCCGAGACAGTAATACCTAAACGGTTTACAGTGATAGAAGGTGCATATGCACTTCATCCAAAATTGAAATCGGGCTATGACTTTAAGATTTTACTTAAAATCACGCCCGATTTACAAGAACGAAGGATCTTAAATCGAAATGGCGAAGAGGGGCTCACTCGATTTAAGAATATGTGGATTCCACTTGAAAATGCCTACTTTGATGCATTTGATTTAGAATCCGAGGTGGATCTGATAATAGAAGTTTCTTAGAGCCAATGTTACTCTAATTTGAAAGTTCTTCTATCGCAGTTTTGACTTCTGAAAAAGATAAACCATTTTCTACACAATAGTCCTTAACAAGTTGATTGGTCGGTGGCATACTTGCCCCTATGATCGCCTCGATTTGGGCTTTTTCTATGCCTGCATCTAACAGCTGTTGGAAGGTTGTGGTACCTTTGATTAGCGGTTCTTCGTGCTCAGTAGCCGCTTCTGTTGTAGATGCAGTAGTTGATTCCTGTGAAGAGGTTGTTGTGTTGCTTGTATCTGAGATCGACACAATAACGCTGTGTGTGTTTAGATAATAGATCGTCTCTTGTGGCCATGCTCTGTCTAAGGATAATAGTAGGTCAACCGCTTGTGTTGGCAGGTAAGTGTCTGTCAGAACTATTGGTAGCTCCTTATAGAGTGCAACAAAGACTTGAACGGATTCGTTACCGACTTCAACATCTGCAGTTTCTATACTGTATAGCGATTCTAAATCTTTGGTTTTAAAGGTTTCAGGATTCGTATCTTGTGGTAGATTAAATGCCGTTATTAAAACTTCTGCTGGAATGTCGAAAAGTGTTGCTACTTCATCTAAGGTGTAAGATCCTCTGATATCTTCTGGGTTGTATTCACCTTCTGCTGAGCCTGTTGTATAACGTGCTGGTGTTTTTGTATTCTCAGTCGTCCATGCACCTACGATCATAGTTAAGAAGATACCGCCGAAGATAACGCCTAGTGTGAGCAGTGCTAATGTTTTCTGTTTCATAGAAAGCCTCCTGATTAGTGATTTGAATTAGCGCTCACTGGCTTTTTAAAGTTCAGTGGCTCTAGGGTTAAAGTGACAGTTTCAGGTACAGGACAACTTTCTTCTGATGTACATGCCATGCAACTGATGCACTGTAGATCAGTAACTGTGGTTTTGTTTGCCACATCGATGTTCATCGGACAGACATTTGTACATTTGTTACACGATACGCAAGTAGAGGCAACGCGTTTGATTTTAAAGATTCTCACCTTATTTGAAAGACCAAGTAATGCGCCGTAAGGACATGCGTATTTACACCATGGTCTTTCAACGAACAGAGAAAGAATTGCGGTGATACCAAGTACGATCAGTGCTTTCACTGAAACCTCATCAGACCAGAATGAGAAAAGTGCATTGTATGGGTCGATGTCTGCAAACATGAGGTAACCTGACTTTGCAGTAACATAGACGACAAGGATTAAAACCACATATCTTAAGTACTTAAGAACATTGTGTACTTTTTGAGGGATAAAATGGTTGTATCTTTTCTTAAAGAGCTTCTTACCAATTTTGCCTATGAATTCTTGAAACGACCCTAATGGGCAGACAAAGCTACAGAAAACTGGACCGACTAAGAGTGCGAGTATAAAGATCAAGATCATCAAAATGGATGAGGACATATGAATCTTTTGGATAAAGGTACCAAGCGTCGCAAGGTTGTACAGTGTTACCACACCGCCAAAAGGGCAAAGTGCGTGAAGTGAAGCATCACTTAAAAAGGGGATGCCAGCGCCGGTTTCCACAAGTGTGTGATTGACAGCTATAAGTCCAATGAGTGCAAAGAAGAAAAACTGCACATAATGACGGATGGGTAGTTTCTTTTGTAGTGTTTTTGGTGGTTGATTTTTAAATAGTTTGCTCATACGCGTAACCCCTTTTGTTCTCTATAAATTATCCAGATCGGTTCGCCTGCAATATGGAGAGAGAACTTAAATTTGTCTTTATCATAAATGAGAAATGTGATGAATTTGTGATAGAATAATCATAAAGAGATGAAAGTTTGGGAGGCGACTATGAATATAGAGAAATTGGAACAGCTTGAAGCTAAATTTCTATCGCAATATCCTATGGGATTTGACGATCCTGATCTGATGGTCATAGCAAAAAAGCATAAAGTAGATGCAATGAAAGAGTTTGTCCATACACATTTTGCAAAGGATAAGTTTGATGATCCAGATGCGATATCAGAAGCCTTTACAAAACTTATTGCCAAGTCATCGCTGGTATCTGTTTTCGAAAAGGCAAAGTATAAGGATGTGGCGAAGCTGTTTAGAGAAGATGAAATCGAAACGCTTTCAAGTGCGCTCTATAACATCTTATATGGCGATCAAAAGAAAGGATTCAATCAATTGGTCCTTCTGCTTGCGACCTTTGGACTTGCCAAGTGGCCGATACTCACTATTCTTGGACTTTACTATAATGGTGACTACGAGGTGCTTGTAAAACCAACCACAGTAAAAGCTGTTCTTAGTTATCTAGAAGTCACTGAGTTCAAGTATACGACGAAGCCGAACTATGAGTTCTATGCAAAATACCGCGATTTAATCAATGATCTTAAAAAGCGTACTGGAAAGTCACTTGCGACGGATAATGGGGCTTATTGTGGGTTTTTGATGATGACGATAGAGTAGGGATTTAAAGGTAAAGTGAATTAATATAGGTAGAGCAAGTTTAAGAGCAAATTCAAAAGCAAGTTCAAAAGCAAGTTCAAAAGCAAGTTCAAAAGTAAGTTCAGAGTAATATATGTGAAATTTAAAAGCCAAATTATATTAGAGCTCCGATTCCGGTTAGTAAACTAAAGGAATCTCCGACCTAATATAATTTGGCTTTTTTATTGCATTGGATTGAATTTAAACTAATGATTTAACTTTTTCTATTATATAAATTTTCTTTTGTTTAATTTTAGCTTTTGAATTAAATTTGTACTTTTGATTAAGCTTCTACATTTGGTTAAACTTTACATTTGATTAAGCTCTTACATTTAATTTAACAGCCTTACTTTAACTTTAAATCACTACTTTAACCTTAAATCTTAGTGTGGAAGTTACCAACGGTTAAAGCCTCTTGAACTGGTTCTGCTTGAATTGCCTCTTGATACTTCGTTTGTTGAAAATCTGCTGTTGTTTCCGATAGTGCTACCTTGATTAAAATTTCCTTCGCTTCTATCGACTTGTTTTTCAAATGAAGCGAGGTGATTTTCTGATGCGTCTCTTAGATAAGTGAATACAGATGCGACATCAGCAGGTAAGTCTTGTGATAAGAAAGCATTGTACATTGCGATGTTGTTGATTTCAGCTGTAACGCCGATTGAATAAGTTTCATTTAAAGTTTCTGGTAATACAACGTGATCGGCGGCATCGTTTACTGGAACATTGATATCATATGTTTCGAATAATGGTAATAAGAGGTTAATGTGTGTGTCTTCAGATTTGATGATGTTTGTAAATGGTTTTGTTGTATCAAACTCATCGATGATGGCTGCATATTCTGCTTTTGCTGCGTATTCGTCTTGGATTGCATAGGTTAACATTTCTTCTAAGGTGTAACTTGAATCTGCTAAAGCGGCTGCTGAGCCAGTGAGTGGTGCGTCTGTTGCAAATGTGCTTCCTGATAGTGAACTAAAGATCAATGTGAACGCAATCAGACCAGTGACACCGAATTTTTTGATTTTACTTCCAAAAGTTGCTTTCTTAATCATTTCCATTTTATTAAGTTCCATTTGATTCATTTCCTTTTCGTTTAATAATAAGTTTTTCATAACTTCCTCCTTATGGGTTTTATATAGTGGAGACCTTTTGTCTCTTACAAGCTTGGCTTGTTGTTATGGTCTTATATTAATCTGCAAATGTGATGGAAGTTTGATGGACAAATGGAAAAAGTAAGAAAAAATATATCGAAAGTGTGATAAGTTATATGTTATAATACAATTAATTTAAGACTGGTAAAATACTACCAATTATGGTGAGGACAGGGATACATATCATACAGAAGGGTCATAAGACCACCCACCCATACCATAGCATAGGGGGGATTTATGCAACATACATATTACCAAGGCGAGAGCACGCCAAATTTATACATAACCTATAGCCCTTTTTCCGAGTTTGGAAGAGGGCTATAGGTGTTTTTGACTAAGTGAAACATCGAATAATTCATATGAGAATTATTTCTGTGGAAAATGTGTGGTTGTTTGCGTTAGACAAAAGCACAAAATCAAAAACCAAGAAAAAGAAGAAAAAGAAGAAAAAAGACAATCCATAGGAGATATGTTAAGTGCAAAGAACAATTTATATCATCTCGGGTCCTGCCGGAGTAGGAAAGTCTACTACATCGAAGAGGCTTGTTGAAAGACTCGATCGGAGTTCATACATTTCAGGTGACGATGTTAGTCATATTCCTGTTAATGGAAGAGGTAAGCCATGGTTATGTAAGGAAACACATGATTTGACATGGAAAAATATTTTGAATCTGACAAAAAATTTGATTAGTTATAATTATGATATTGTAATTGATTACGTTACATTTCCTTCAGAAGCGCGTTGGTTAGTAAAAGAATTAAATGATATTGATGTAAAAATTCATTATATAATTCTGATGGTTGATAAAGAAACAATAATTCATCGTGATAGTTTAAGAGAGCCTTCTGTTCAAATGGGAGAAAGAAGCGTTATTCTGCTAAATGAATTTAATAATGAGTTAAATGATCTAGATAACGTGTTGGATACTCAAGAATTTAATGCTGATCAAGTAGATTTAGTAGTTAATGAAATATTAAATAGTAATAGATTTTTTATTAGCTAACAAATAAAGTGTGCCTTCGTCTAACACATAGTCCTCGCAACTTACGCTGCGAGGGCTGCAAGAACGTTAGACGAAATAATTGAAAAATAGGAGAGTATATGTCATTAAATAGTATTGAAATGAATGAATTAATATACAATTTACAAAAATCTAGTAACCCTCAAGATGTTTTAAATGCATGGAGGCTATATAGAGGTGATTTTAGTAAGTTTGCAGCTATCATTGCTCTAGATGATTATAAACAGATAGCAAGAGTTAAAGAGATTGTTGAATCATTAAACAATTTTAGAGATTGTGTTACGTTCTATCTTAATACTC
>DJWQ01000178.1 GCA_002441045.1 Firmicutes bacterium UBA6226
TGGAAGCACGCAAAAGCTGAGTTTATATCTAAATAGCCTTTGGTTATTGGGAGGTAATATGTATCACATTAGTCAAGATGTTCGATCTAAGGCATCTGCAAAGTCTATTTCGACTGCATTAATGCGACTGATTGAAACACAAACTATATCAGAGATTAAAATTATAGACTTGGTAAAAGAAGCAGGTGTTGGTCGCGCTACTTTTTATAGATGCTTTGACACAATTGACGACGTTATACGTTATATTTGTGATGAAACTTATATCGCGTGTGGTATCTCACTTAAGTCTCACTTGGATATGTCTAAAGATTACCGTCTAGATGAAACCTTTATTAAACCTTTTCTATTATTTTGGGAACAACATACGCATGTGGTGAGGCTTATCATTAAAACGGATAAAATAGGATTGTTTAACGCTGCATTTAATCAAATGCTCAAACTACTTATAACCCAATATCCAGAGGTTAATATTCCATATTACAACTACTATGTAGCTATGCGTTCAGCCATATCCACAGCTGTTTTAATTGAGTGGGTCAATTCCAATATGGATTTAACGCCTGAGCAATTAACAAAGCTTTATCTTTCTCAAAGCACTGATGACAGTTCACTTATAGAACAATTGGTCCATAGAACTAAACATATAAAAGGCAACTAATATAAACAAAACATACGAATACATTAAACAAACCTGGATATAAAAAAAACCTCGAAATATGGCTCATAGATCGCCATATTTCGAGGTTTTTTATTGATAGCTGGTAATTACACTTTGTTGCGTTGCTTTTGTGTTTGCTAAGCAGGCATTTTTTATTTTGGCAGAGTGATCTGAATCATTTCACTGCCTTCTGATTCTATATCAAAGATATAGCTCGAAACGATGATATAAATCGTACTGCCTGGATCGATATCATATAGGTTAGCTGAATAAACACCTTGCCAAGAAAGATCGCCGACATCACCATAGCTGTCTTCAAAATAATACCAGGGGCCATCAGGTGAGAATGCATAGTAGACGTGATAATACCAGCCCATGCCATTGTCTTCCCAGCCAATCTCAATTTCAGAACTCGAAACAGCTCTAACATATGGCTCTGGAACCATTCGATTCTCTATTACCTCATCGTAATACCAAGCACCGTCAAAGATGACCCCGTCAGTATAATAATATTTACCATCACCGTACAGATAGTCATAATAAAACTCGCCTTCGTAACGCTCGCCATCAGCCCAATAATAGATGCCAAAGCCTTCTTTCAATCCATCGTAAAATTCACCAACATACTTGTCACCATTGGAATAATACATGGTTCCTTTTCCTTGAGGTACACCTCCTATGACTTCACCAATATAATAATCACCATCGTCATAGTCGATCCGTTTTTCAACTTTTAGTTTTGAAAAAGCACCCAAACTCATATTTAAGTTTGTACTTTGAAATCGTTTTACTTCATTGATTGGAATCGCTAGGTTTAAATTTTGGCCACTGATAAATTGTGCTGAAGTAATTCCTACAACCTCACCGTATAAGTTAACTAATGCACCGCCACTACTCCCTGGTGAAATTGGTGCAGAAATCTGAAGATATACTTGCCCCTCTAATGTCCTCGAACGGTTACTGATGAGCCCATCTGAAATGGTATTTTCAAGCCCAATTGGACTACCAATGGTTAAAATTTCCTCACCATTTTCAAGCAATGAAGAGTTACCAAAAACAACGACAGGCAAGCCTGAACCATTTATTTTTAAAACTGCAACGTCTCTATCTGCATCATAAGCATATAAAGAAAGCACATCATATGATTTTTCATCAACAAACTTAACCGTAATCTTGCTTGCACCTTCTACTACATGGAAGTTAGTAAATATCTTTCCACTTGCATCAACATTCATGCCACTGCCAGTACCCAGTAAATCGCCATTTGCATCAAAAGTCTCAATATAGACAACTGCTGGACTAACAAGTTTGGAAATATCCGATGGCTTTAGTTCAACTTTAGATGTATTTTCACCTTCAAATTTTGTGAAAGTATTGGTTACCAAAACCATTGCATGTTCTCTCGTTGCATTGCCCTTTGGAGAGACATTATTTCCACCAGTTCCATTTAGTATACCTTCATGATTCATAAAAGCTACTGCTTCGGTTGCATACGAAGCTATGGAAGCACTGTCTGCAAAATTGACTGTATATGGGCCACTGATGGCACTTGGCATCGCAATTTTTAAACACTTATAAAACATCACTGCGATTTGCTCTCTCGTAATATTCGCATTTGGTGAAAATTGATTTGCTGATGTCCCAGAAATGATACCAACTTGATATGCTTTTAAAACCTCTGGATTTGATGTGTCATTAAACGGATTTTGAATCGTTACGTTTACAGTCTCTCCGCTTAGTTTTTCGTAGAGCTTAATAATCATTTCTGCAAACTCTTCTCGAGTAATGTTGGTTTGATAATTTGAAAGTAAATCCGCTGGAATCAGCTCTAATGATTTTCCCGTTTCTATAAAATTTTGAGACCAAGAGCTTGGCTCAGCATATGCTTGGGATGACGATAAGGTAAAAAATATAACCAGTGCTACTAAGTATTTTAAGACTTGTTTTTTTTGCATGTATTCACCTCATTATTTCTTTTTAATCATAATTTTAAAACCTTTAATATAATTACCCCGTAACATTTCTAACAATCCATAACCTATTCGATTCTTAATAAAACCATTTGACATCATCGTTAGATTTCTAAGTGTAATCTCTTTTCTAACGCTGATGATCATTTTTTTCATACCCTCATTACTTTGTTTCGCGCTTTGCTGCCACGTAATCAAATAGATCAACTGCATTAAAATCCACCCTATAAATGTATGCTTTAATTCATTGATTGGTGTATTTAAATCTATTGACTTGGAAGTATCTAGTTCTAGCTGTGCAGCGCTTAAATACGCATTTTCTGTAAGCGAAAAAGCACCATCATAATTAGAAATATATAGTTGATCCAATGACGAACCTTTGCCCTCTAGCATAGATATACTTGTGAGGTGATCATACGAAAACCGATCATTCGTCAATTGATTTTCGTTGATTCTTACGCACACACTAAGCGGTAAATCTTCTGAAGAAAAACCAATCAAAAGTCTGTATTCACCAGGTGGGAGATACCACACTTTCAATTCAGGGTTATATATCTGAAAAGATTCTTTAGGAATCTTCAAAGAAATCAGCTGGCTCTCACCATGCATCAAGTGAATTTTTTCAAACGCTATAAGTATTTTTTTAGCTCTATGCATCTGATTTAAAGGTGCTTCAAGATAGACTTGTACAACTGTTTTGCCATCCCTATGCCCTAGATTGCCAACCATTACAGATAGTCTCTCGTTTTCCTCGCTATACATCGCATCGTAAACATCAAATGTCGTATAACTCAATCCATGTCCAAATGGGTATTCTATATTGCCTTCAAATCGATCATAGAATCGATAACCGATATAGATTGACTCTTTATAGATCACATTCTTCCCATCACCAAAGCTAACGTTACTTTCTAAAGGAAAGGTTTCTGCAAGTTTGCCGCTTGGATTGATGTCACCAAAAAGTATATCAACCATAGCATCTGCGCCTGCTTGTCCGCCTAAATAACCTTCCACAATGGCTGAGACATCATTCTTCCAAGGCATAACAACAGGCGCACCATTGCTTAAACAGATAACCACTTTGGTACTGTGTTTTTTTACCTCTTCTATTAATTTCAAATGATGATCGGGTAAACTTAATGTATCTCGATCAAACCCTTCTGATTCATACGCTTCGGTCAGTCCTATAAAAAGGCAAACTACGTCCGAAGATTGACAGATTTCCTTTATTTTATCACATTCATCAAGATTGGATAAATCAGACTTAAAACCTATATGATGATTGATTAGATCTTTATTCTCTACCTTTTGAATCAAACACGCTAGCGCATGATCAATTTCTGTTGGAACGATAAAAGAGCTGCCACTGCCCTGATACCTTGGATGCTCAATAAATTCGCCCAAAACACCTATTTTCTGCCGCTTTGAAAGTGGCAAAATACCATCATTTTTAAGTAAGACAATTCCTTCAGAAGCAATTTTCTTAGCTAACCCATGATGTTCTTTGTACATAGTGCTTGTATTTAGTTTATCTTTAATTTGTTGGTTATCCTGAAACTTTAATAGTAAACTTAATATTCTAAGTACAGCATTATCTAGAATTTCTACTGATAAAGTATTATGCTCTATTGCACTTAAAATCAATTGATAGCTTTCATCAGTAGCACCAGGCATTTCGACATCTTGACCATTGATCAAACCTAAAACTCTATCATTTGTTGCACCCCAATCTGTAATAAGTGTCCCCTTAAACCCCCACTCTTTACGCAACACTTCATTTAAAAGCCATTCATTTTCACTGCAGTAATAACCATTTAGTCGATTATAAGCACACATCACCGTATCCGGTTCAGCCTTCTTAACGACCTCTTCAAACGCTTTAAGATAAACTTCTCTTAACGCGCGCTCATCCACTACAGCATTAACGATCATACGTCTGGTCTCTTGGTTATTTACAGCAAAATGCTTCAGTGAAGTCCCAATATTTTGAGATTGAACCCCTTTGCACCAAGCAATCGCCAATTCAGAAGTTAAATGTGGATCTTCGGAAAAATATTCGAAGTTCCTTCCACATAAGGGGGAACGCTTCATATTGATCCCAGGACCAAGTAAAACTTGAACATTTTGATCTAAGCATTCTTTACCTAGTGCAACGCCCATTTCATAAATCAATTCTGGATTCCAAGTTGCGCCAAGAAGACTTGCAGTAGGAAAACAAGTTGCAGGCTGACTTGATTGAATACCCAGATGATCACTTCCATCAAACTGTTTCCTTAAACCATGTGGGCCATCAGAGACATTGATTGCATTTATGCCTAGCCTCGGAATGCCTTGAACTTCCCAAAAACTCTTGCCAACGCATAGTTTTGCCTTTTCTTCTAGAGTTAATGATTTTAACAATTTTTCTGCCGTTTCCATCGTGCCTCCCATAATCAATTTAGATCAATTGACACTTTTAATTATGTATACTCCTATTCTATCAAATCCCCTTCGCTAAAACTACGATAAAAAATCCTGATAAAGATGATTATCATTATAATCTCTATCAGGATTTTCTATTTTACTTTGCTCTCATTACATAATTTTTTTACTTGATTTCAATACTTGATCTCTTAACTTAATTCTCTGTTGATTTGAAATTACTTTAAAGCAACCTTTCTCTTTTCTATGAAAAGTGTCAGCATGAAGCCTATAAGCGAAATAGCAGCAGTCATAAAGAACATTTGAGCGTAACCTTCATTTATTGTCGTTTGAAAAATAGAAGTGATTGTTTCCGCTGATTTCTCAATAGCTGGTAACACAAAAGCTTTTGCATTTGCAGGAACGACAGCATCTAAAAACTCTGTTAATCGACTAACTATGTTAGTAACATCTGCATTTTGTAAATTTGTTAACAATTCTGGTGAAACGCTTTCACCTCCTGCTGGAAAACTCATGCCACTTGGCATAATTGCAGCAGATATATTATTCATAACATTACCACCTGCATTGACAATAAAGCCAATCATAATATTAGGTGATACAGCTACACCCAATGATCTTATAAGAGACATAGTCGCGAGTGCACTTGCACCGTCTTCTTTTGTCGCTTTGTTAAGAACCAGATAATTTAAAGGTGCTCCCATAGTGAAACCCACACCAACGCCCATAAATGCAAGACCGAATATAACAGATGACCACGTCATCGCTTTTGATGCAAATAGTGCTAAAACCAAAGTGCCAATTATATTACATACAAATCCGATTCTTAAAACAAATGCACCACCCTTTTTATCTAGTAGCTTACCACTAATTGGTGCTGCAATACCAGAAAATACCGCTAATAAAGTGACAAGATAACCACCTTTACCTGAAGCTATTTTAAGCGTATTTTCGCCAAACTGTGGTACAAATACCATTCCCATAAGACCAATCCCTGTTATAAATGCGATGCCTAATGTAAAGACCATTTGCTTTGACCCAAACAATCTGAGATTTACAATCGGATCTTGTACTTTCAATTCATATTTAATTACAAACGGTAATAATATTGCTGCGATTATTAAAAATGGCCAAACTGAGAGTGATTGTATCGTATCGATAAAGTGGAAAAAGTTGAGGTTTGTTAGGGCATACATTAAGCTACCTACAAATCCAGCTAGAAGGATTGCACCTACGAAATCAATTGGAGATTTTGAAGGTGTTCCCGTCGATGGAATAAATTTAGATAGCACTAAAATGATCAGTGCAATTGGCACGTTAATTAAGAAGATGACACCCCAATTTTCTAGACCCACTAAAGATAATAAAGCACTGCCAAGTGTTGGTCCAATTATGGTGGCAACACCATAGATCATACCCACTAAGCCAAGAGCGGTTCCCCTTTTTTCTTCAGGAAAGCTTTGACCGATTACAGTGGTCGCTATAGGTAAGATACCCCCTGCACCAATGGCTTGTACCACTCTTGCAATTAGGAAAAGTGCATAACTGTCTAGGTAATTCGTTAGTCCACTGAACAGTGATCCTAGCATAAATACAGCAATACTGAAGACATAGACGCGTTTATGACCAATTCTGTCAGCCATTTTACTAGTAATTGGCATTGAAACTGCGTACATAAGCGTATAAATGGTTATCATCCAGATACCAGTTGAAGCGTCAATTCCAAAGCCATGTTGAATGACCTCTCTCGCTGGCGATACGATGCCACTATCGATCGCTCCCAAAAAGATGCCAAGTAAAAAAAGAATTAACATTAAATTATTGCCTTTTTTCATAAATTTCTCCTTTAAGTGAACATTGTTCATTTTGGTTCAAAAAAAACGCTATCGAACGATAGCTTTTAAAGCTTTTTCAAATTTATCATAGGAGTAAGTTGGCATATACGTAATCGCAATAAAATTTGCAAGTATAAACTCAGCGATTTCATTACAATCCAAGTCGATTTTTTTGTGATCGATACCTGATGCAACCATCTTACAAAATCTCTCTTGAAGCTTATACATAAAATCATCTTTGTTTGCTCTTGATTTATCTGTATAAGTTGGCTTGAAGCTTTGTGATAAAAAGATTTCATGAAAATCGTCTGTAAAGACCTTAAAATGCGTGTAAATATGTGCCATTTTCTCATAAAACGTGAACTGCATAGAGTCAATTTCATCGATTACTTCAAAAAAAGCATTCCAATATGCAAGCATCAAGTGAATCACAATTGCTTCCTTGTTCTCAAAGTAGTTATAAACCGTTCCAATCGCAATCCCACTTCTTTTTGCGACATTACGCATGTTTAAACCTTCGTAGCCATCCTCAGCCATAATTTCTTTTGCTGCTATTTGAATTGCTTTAGATGGATCCGTAATAATTTTTGGCATAATCCCTCCAAAATGAACTACGTTCATTTTAGCATCATTCTAAATGATTATCAATAGATTTTTATGAGAATAATAAAAATTTTAATCTAGTATAGGCTGCTAGTAAATGGGCATCAATGGACTCAACAACTTGTTCTTCATCTGCCCAAATCAACTTCGCCTCAGGATCGAATGCTAGGTCAGAACGTTTGCTCAAATCCACTGCGTATAGATCTAACATATGGTCACTGTTGCGTTTTAATGCACAGACACCAAGCCTAATCAATTCATTGCCTTCTATTAATATACTGGATTCCTTCTTAAAGGATTTAATAATCGCACTTTCTAGTGGCCCTTCTGCATCAGTATATAGTAGTCCACATAAATCTGGATGTGCGTCCCATCCAGGTACAAACTCACTCTTTAAAAGCAGTTGTAAATGATTGCCTTTTCTTTTGTATGGGATTAAAATAACTGTATTTGCCATATAAGCCTCCTTGAATTTATTCTATAATTATTTATATCCCAATAAATTAATTTCAAACGCAAAATCCTACTTTCGATCAATTGAATCAAAAGTAGGATTTTTAATTAGTAGGCGTTCTTTTATACAATGAATTTTATTGATTTGAATGAATAAAGAGTTCAACTTCACTTTTAAATGGTAGTGACGGTATAGCGCCATGTTTGGTTACAGTTAAAGCCCCCACTGCATTTGCAAACTTAACCGCTTCTTTTAAAGTTTGCTTCTCGATGAGTTTGGAAACGAGAGCGCCATTAAACGAATCCCCTGCAGCTACTGTATCTACTGCATTAACAGCGAAACCTGTCACGTACTCAAATCCATCTTCATTGCCGATTACAGCACCTTGCTTACCAAGAGTTGCAATAACAGTACCAACACCTAGAGATAACAAATGATTAATCGCTTGCTCTACTGAAGCTCTATCAGTTACTTTCACGCCAGAAAGAATCTCTAGTTCAGTTTCATTAGGTGTTAAATAAGTTACTTTTGAAAGCACCTCATCTGGGATGAAATCAGCAGGCGCTGGGTTGAGCACAATTGGAATCCCTGCATCATAGCACTTTCGAATCAGTTCAAAGGTAACATCCTTCTTTAGCTCCATCTGAGTAATCACTAAATCTGAATCTGAAATCGCATCAAAATCATTATTAAGATCCTCAAGTGTGTAGCCAAAGTTTGCCCCAGGAACGACGATTATTTTGTTTTCTGCACTCTTATTGATTTGAATCAGTCCCATAGCTGTGGGACGCTCAGTATCTCTTTTAACATGTGAAATATCGACACTGGCTTCCTTAAATACACTTTCAAACGTATCGCCATAGCTATCACTACCAAGTCTTCCGAACATTGCAACATGCGTACCCAGTCTTGCAGCTGCTATAGCTTGATTTGCACCTTTACCACCTGGCAAACATTTAAAATCATCGGAAATTAGCGTTTGTCCTTCGCTTGGGAACTCATCTACCCTAGTAATCAAATCCATCACAAATGACCCTACAACTGAAAGTTTCATGATTCCTTTACCTCCTCTTTCAGCTTTTTGCCAAGGCTGCCAGCTGGATGATAAAGTAGAAAATCTTTACTTTCAAATGATTTCGCTTCTGATAAAGCACAAGCAATTGCATCGCCAACGACAAGTGTCAATGTAGATGAAGTTGTTGGTGCTAATTTCAAATGATCAGCTTCTGTCAATTTTGGATATAGGATTCTATATTTGCATTGCTTTGCTAGTTCAGAATCTTGTCCTGACGTAAAAGCGATGGTTATGCATCCAATACGGTTAAGGGTTGGAATGGTATTTATTATTTCACTTGTATTACCACTGTTAGAAATTAGTACTGCGATATCCTTTGCTTCAATCATACCTAAATCACCGTGAACGGCCTCAGTGGCATGAACAAAAAAGCTCGGTGTACCAGTACTGGAAAAGGTTGCAGCAAGTTTTTTCCCAATATGGCCAGACTTACCGACACCTATGAAAACGATCTTGCCCTCACAGGCCATCATAAGTTCGCAAATTTGCTCGTATTGACTTGCGTAGTGATCCAAAAGCTCCGATATTGCATCTCTCTCTACTTGAATCGCTTTCTTTATACTATCTGTATACATAAATCAATTCCTCATTAAAGGACACCTTTAGTTAAAATTGCATTTGCATACAAAGCACTCTCTGAAGTCGCTATGATACAATAAGCCTTTTTTGCCTCCTCATAGAATTTAAAACGCTCAATAGGCACTAATGCGTCTGCATGTGTTTCGTAAACTTTCCAGATTTCAGGTGTAGACCCATCATCTGTCGCCATCACAACGATACTTGTCTTAGGCGCTTCATCCAATGGGAACAAAGATAACACTGCCTCAAGTACTGCTTCACTACCCTGGCCAGTCAGTCGAACCAAACGGTTTGCACATGAAGCAGCAGGAAAATTTGCATCAGCAATTACCAAACGATCGCCATGGCCCATTTCACATAATATTTTTAAAAGTTCTGGAGGTATCAACTTTGAAATGCCTTTTAACATAACGTGCTCCTACTCATTATAGTTGGTTTCTAGTTTCAGTTTCCCAATCGATCAAGTCTTCAACAAGTTGTTTTGACTGTTCTGTAAAAGCGTCTGCTGCTAGCCTTCTTGATATTAACAACATATCGACGCCTTCTCTTGTCATATGATATTTTGCATTGATTGGATAAGCGTACTTTTCAATACTGCTTTTTTCTGTAAGCATGGCTTGAAGCTTGTCTGCTTTTTCAGGCGCAATTTCAAAGTTATTAAAAAGCCATTTATACAAATCAATGTGAAAGTTACCCATTACGCCATTGTAACCATGGTAGCCTTCTCTTAAAGAACCCAATAACGTTTCAGTATTTGCATTAAATAACTTAAGTGTTGTGCCTTCAACAATTTTTACACGTCTTGTTTCGATTTCTAAATTACAGCTAACGTCTTTTAAAAATACGATTCTACCCGATTCAGCACACCACTTAAGTTCTTCGTCAGATAAAAGTCTTAAGAATGGATACGGACATTCATAGATACCAAACGCCACATCAGGTAACGCTTCTAAAATTCTTTTTAGGTTAGAGATAAAAACTTCGCTGCCATCGTTAACACCTGCAAGTCGGTTACTTACTAAAACAACTGCGTCTGCACCTGTTTCAGAAACGGCTTTAAGCTCAGCAATTTGGTCTTCAATTGCATCTGAAGTATGTCCTGATGCGATTACAGGAACTCTATTTTTAGCTGCTTCAACAACTGTTTTCGCCAAAGTTACTTTTTCTTCAGTTGAAAGCATAAACATTTCACTTGATTGACATACAGCGAACAACCCGTCACTGCCTTTTCCAATTAAATACTCAGTAATCGCTCGATTTGCGTCTAGGTCGAGTTTGCCAGCCTCATCAAAAGCTGCAATCATCGTTGGCCAAACGCCTCTATATTCATGTTTCATTAAATTTCCTCTCATTTTCTACATTAATCCAAATGTCTTCGGTAAGAATAATACAATTTCAGGAATAAAGGTTATTAGTAATAGAATGACGATCATTGCAACGATCGGCCACATAATTTCCTTCATAACAGACTTTAATGAAGTTTCTGAGATACCTGCGGTTATAAACAGCAGCATCCCAAAAGGTGGTGTCGATAATCCAATCATCATGTTCAAGGTTACGACGAGTCCAAAATGGATTAAGTCGATTCCAAAAGCCTTAGCCACAGGAATCATAATCGGTACAAATACCAATTGAATCGTTGACGTATCGATAAACATCCCTAAAATAAGGATAATAATATTAACCAGTATTAAAAACACATATTTGCTGCTTGTAAAACTCATTACAAAAGTACCTAAATCAGTTGCAATTTGTTCTCTTGCAACGATGTAAGAAATAACTGCTGCTGCACCCACCATCAAGCTGACAGAGCCAGTATCTTTAATTGTATCTTTAATAATGTTCAACAAGCCTTTAAAACTCATTGCTTTATAAGCTAGGAATGCAACTAGAATCGCATAAACACCCGCCACTGCTCCTGCTTCTGTAGGTGTCATAACACCAGTATAAATGCCTAATAATAAGATGACTGGCGTCAATAAAGCTGGAATTGCTTGAATTGTAAAAGCAATAAACGCTCTAAATGGTACTTTTTCTTCTCTAGGATAGTTTCTGATTTTTGAAACAACAGAAACGTAGATCATAAGCCCGATACAGATCAACAATGCTGGGATCATACCACCTAAGAACAAAGCACCTACTGATGCGCCTGAAAGCATGGCATACATAACCAGTGGTATGCTCGGTGGAAAAATCGGTCCAACCGTTGCCGATGCCGCTGTAATCGCACAAGAAAAAGCATCATCGTAGCCCGCTTTTTTCATCGCATCTATTTCCATTTTTCCAAGTCCTGAAGCATCTGCAATTGCAGAGCCTGTCATCCCAGAAAAAATAAGAGATGCGATAACGTTAACATGACCTAGCGCCCCTCTTCTTCCGCCGGCAAGACCAGAAGCAAATTTAAACACCATTTCAGTTACTTTACCTGAGTTCATGACGTTGGCAGTGAAGATAAATAGTGGCACTGCAATAATGACGTAGTTCGAATAATAGGTATTCATAATGTGATTTGCCACTGAACCTAGATCTGTTCCATTGATGATAAAATAAAATGTTCCTGCCGCGATCATACCAAGTGAAATTGGCATCCTTAATAAAAAGATCAAAACAAAAACGATAAGTGTTACGATCATTGCCATACTCATCTTAAATCACCACTTTCTTTTGATTTTCCAATTAAGATTAAGATATCCTCAGCGATTTCAGTTAATGTGTAACCGAGCATAGCAAGCACAAAGTAGATAAAAGGTGCAAAGATATAGCTCAACTTAACTTTAAAAACCGATGTTGATTGGAAACTCATAAAGTTAACGTAGTCAAATGACGGTACGATTAACGCGAAAAATGCGATTGCAATGATTAAATTCCCTAATAGTCTTGTAAAAGCTGCCAGTTTAGGGCTCAACGCATCATATATAAGTGTGAATTTTACATGGGCTCTATAACGCATTGCATAGCATGCACCGAAAATTACTGACCATGAAAAGCCAATAACGGTTACTTCGTAAGCCCAAGTAAGTGGAAATTTAAAAATATATCTTGCTACAATCTGTATGATGAAGGTTAAAAACATCACTAAAAAGGAGATTACAGGGACATAAATCTCAAAAAAATCTCTTAAGATGTATAAACTTCTCTTAATCTTATTCACAAGGTCCCTCCAAATGCTGTATAATTAATGTTTAGGATGGGGCTCTTGACCACAACTTAGCCGATTAAGAATATTGGGGAATATTTCCGGCTAAGATTGTGATCTTGAGTCTCTCTTCAATTTTTATTTGCCTAATTCTTGAACTTTATCGAAGAGTCCCATGTCCCAGTTAGCAGTTAAATCTTTATTATCTAAATACTTACCTAATACTTCTTCACTAAATGCATCGATATCAGCATAGTATACGCTTAAGCCTTCGCCTTTGAAGAACTCGATTAATTCAGCCTCTCTAGAAAGATTGAGCTCATCACACATTGCTCTCGCTTCTTCCATAGCTTCTAAAACGATTGTTCTTTGGTTATCACTTAATGATTGCCATTTAGCTTCATTGATTGTTGGCCATACGCTATCTACTAAGTGATTTGTAATTGAAATAGATTTTGTAACTTCATAGAATTTTGCACTTTGTACAGTTGGTAGTGGATTATCTTGACCATCAACAGTACCTGTTTGAAGTGCCATATAAAGCTCTGAAAATGCGATAGGAGTTGGGTTTGCGCCAAGCGCTTTACCTAAGAACAACCATGCATCAGAGTTTGGCATTCTAAGATTAACGCCATTTAAATCAGCAGGAACTTTAATTTCTTTATCTTTAACTAAGTTAATTTGTCTTGTTCCTAAATAGAATGCTTTAAGAGGTCTAACACCTTGCTCGCTAACAACTCTGTCAAACACTTCTTGACCAACTTCGCCATTTAAAGCTGCAGTCATATGATCATAACTTTTGAACATATAGCCAGCACTAAACATAGAAATCCAAGGTGAACCTTCTGCTAACCAAGAAGCTGACATATAAACGATATCCGCTTGGCCTGATTTAACTGCTGCAAGTTCTTGATCTTGTTTGAATAGCGATCCTGAATGGAAAGTATCAACTGTAATTGAACCGTTTGATTTTGCTTCTGCTACTTCTTTAAATTTCATCATAGCTTCATAGTGTGCATCACCAGGAACTGCATTTACTGAAAATACAAGTGTTACTGGTTTATCTTCAGGTGCTGCTGTAGTACCCTCAGATGAATTTGCTTCTGTTTGATTTGCTGTCGTCTCATTTGAGCTCGACTCGCTTGAACATGCTGTCATTGCAAGCACCATTACAAGCGCAAGCAATAATGCTAACCACTTTCTCATTTTCTTCCTCCCAAAAATCATTTTATGTTGATCGGTTTTGACCGATTACAACCTTAACTACAGTCTTCTTTTGATTTCATATGCCGCATCGATGAGGATGCTTGCATATCTTTCTACTTTTTCATCATCGAAGTTGTGTGATGCTCCAGATATGCTTAAACCACCAATCAACTCTCCACCTCTACCGAAGATTGGTACGCCTACACATCTAACATTGGGTTCATGTTCAACATTATCTAGTGCATATCCACGTTCTTTGGATTTCATAATCTCTTCCACAATTAAATCGTCATCCATCAATGTAAAAGGCGTAAATTTTTCCTTTTCCATATTGATTCGCTCTCTAATTTCATCTTCATCCATGGTACTCAACATCGCTTTTCCCAGTGATGTGCAGTACATCGGTGCTTTTTCACCCATAATAGATCTTATCGGATAATTATGATCATATGTCTTTGGATAAGCATTGAACATATATAAAACATATTTACCATGTGGAACGCCGAAATACATCATCTCGCCGAGTTCATCTGTCAATCGCTTCATGACTTGATAAACCACATCCTGATAAGAAAGCTGACTTGTGACGACATATGAAAACTCAAGCATTTTATTAGTGAGTCTGTATTTTGAATTTAATGGATTTTTTTCTACATACCCAGCTGCTTCAAGTGTCGAAATAAGATTATGTACATTGCTTTTATAAAGTCCGAGTGCATTTCCAATTTCAGTAACACCAAGTTCTGGTGTTTTAGAAGTAAAACACTCTAAAACCTTGAGAGTTTTGTATAAGGATTTCACTTTAATATCTTCTTGATTCATAATAAACTCCCCTTTTTCGTTAATGTCGTTCTATATATAAGAACGCTGTTCTTTATTTCGTTATTTGCTTTCATTATAAGCGATATGCGTCCCGCAGTCAACGGACTTTTCAATGATTTTTTGACAACTAACAAAGACTTGTATATCCGTACGATTATTAACACATGATTTAAAACTGTCACGTGCTCTAAAAATTTGATAGAATAGTCGTAAGAGAATGGAGGAAACCTTTATGTATAAGATACTCATCGTTGAAGACGACCCAATTATATCCCGTTCATTGCAAACTTTACTTGAAAATTGGGATTATGAAGTACTTTGTTGTAAAGACTTCAAAGATGTCATGTCGGATTTTATAAAATTTAGTCCTCACCTCGTCTTACTTGATATATCCCTACCTTACTATAATGGTTATCACTGGTGCACAACGATTCGTACGGTTTCAAAAGTACCTATACTTTTCATTTCATCTGCCTCTGACAACCTCAATATCGTCATGGCGATGAACATGGGCGCTGACGATTTTGTCGCAAAACCATTTGATGTCAATGTCCTTGTCGCTAAAATACAAGCGGTATTAAGGCGTGCATACTCCTTTACAGGACAAACAAGGGCACTAGAGCATAAAGGCGTCATCTTAAATTTAAATGATACCAGTGTCAGTTATAAGGATCAGAGAGTTGAGCTGACAAAGAATGATTTTAGATTGTTACAGACCTTAATGGAGAACGCTGGGAAAGTCGTATCCAGGAATGAACTTATGACACGTCTTTGGGAAAGCGATGAGTTTGTGGACGACAATACACTTACGGTAAATATGACACGACTTCGTAAAAAACTTGAGGAAATTGGGCTACCGGAATGGATTTTAACTAAAAAAGGAATGGGGTATTGGATCGAATGATGTCAGTCTTATTTTCATATTTAAAGAGACATATTAAGTTCGCGCTGCTTTATTTTTTATACGCATTCATTTTTATCGTTGTTTTTTCTCTCTACGGTTTACCCATCGAAGCAGTTAGTTACGGTTTCGTCTTGTCTGTTTTTTTCACTGTTATCTTTTTTAGTTATGGGTTTACTCGATATTATAAAACACATCACCAGCTTGAAATTTTAAAGGATCAGGTGACACTTTCTATAGATACACTTCCTGATGCAAAAGACCTTCTTGTAAAGGACTATCAGCTCTTGATTGAGACCCTCTTCGACAAATATCACGCACTTGAAACCGACTCAGATTTTAAAAGAATGGCTCAAATTGACTATTATACACTTTGGGTGCATCAAATTAAAACACCGATTTCTGCTATGTATCTTTTGCTTGAAAGCAATCAAAATGAAAATACACTGTCATTAAAATCTGAACTTTTCAAAATTGAACAATACGTGGAAATGGTTTTGCATTATCAAAGACTCGAAAGTGAAACTACAGACTTAAAAATCCAACATTATGATTTAGAAACTATCGTAAAATCGGTCATTCGGAAGTATAGAACCTTATTCATAGAAAAAGGCATCAAATTAAATCTCAACATATCACATCAAATGGTGCTTACAGATGAAAAGTGGTTGTCATTTGCACTTGAACAGATCGTTTCAAATGCTATTAAGTATACGCATCAAGGAGAGATCACAGTAACGTGTTTGTCAGATCCCTTAAGACTTGTTATCAGTGATACAGGAATTGGAATACAAGAGGAGGATTTACCTCGGATCTTTGAAAAAGGTTTCACCGGATTTAATGGAAGGATGAATCGCAAATCAACAGGAATTGGACTTTATCTGTGTAAACAAACGCTTAAAATGCTAGGACACGATATTGATGTCGCTTCTCAGCTAGAACAAGGAACAATTGTAACGATCGGTTTAGATCGGCCAAATATCACATTAGAGTAGCTTACAAAACTGTAAGCTAAGGATTGGAAATGTAAGTTAGATTTATGGAACTTCATTTCCTTTTTTTTTATAATGAATATGAAATAGTGATATTTGATCTTAGGAGGTTCAATAAATTATGTCCTTAATGGAAATCAACAATCTAAAAAAAGTGTATACGACACGGTTTGGCGGAAATCAAGTGACTGCGTTATCCAACGTTACCTTTTCAGTGGAAAAGGGTGAATACTTAGCCATAATGGGCGAATCCGGTTCTGGCAAAACAACGCTACTAAATATTCTAGCTTCATTAGACCGCCCTACGAGTGGCGAAGTTCTACTCAATAACAAGCCTTTTTCATCTATAAAAGATCGTGAGCTGTCTGCATTTAGACGGGATCACTTAGGGTTTGTATTTCAAGATTTCAACTTACTTGATAATTTTTCAGTTCAAGACAACATTTTTTTACCACTGGTTCTAATGGGAAAAAATTATCATGAAATGTCCAGACGGCTTTCCCCTATCGCAAAGAAACTTGAAATTGGAGAACTCCTTAATAAGTTTCCTTATGAAATTTCTGGTGGACAAAAACAACGTGCGGCAGTTGCGAGAGCTCTAATTACTAATCCCGATATCATTCTTGCAGATGAACCAACAGGTGCACTGGATTCAAAAGCGACTGACCATTTATTAAGCTTATTTTCAGAGATAAACGCAGAAGGTCAAACGGTTCTTATGGTAACTCATAGCGTTAAAGCTGCAAGTCACGCAAAGCGCGTTTTATTTATAAAAGATGGTGAAGTGTTTCATCAGATTTATAGAGGTGGTTTATCAAATGAAGCGCTCTATCAAAAAATATCTGAAACGCTAACACTTTTGGCTACTGGGGGGGATTCTGTTGAATAGTTCGTTCTATTTAAAAATGGCTGCCTCTAACCTAAAGAAGAACGGTCGTTTATTTGCACCGTATATTCTTATGAACATCGGTATCATAACCATGTTTTACATTATGCACGCCATCTCTGTAAATGAAGGATTAAGCCAAATGCCTGGTGCAGAAGCACTTGCATTCCTTTTAACTTTCGGCACCTATGTCATCGGGATCTTCTCTGCGATTTTTATCTTTTATACCAACAGTTTTTTGATTAAAAGGCGTAAAAAGGAGATCGGGTTATACAACATTTTAGGTATGGGAAAACGACATATCGCGGTTATGCTGATGATTGAAACCATCCTGATCGCGCTCTTATGTATCGGTTTAGGATTAATTTCAGGGATCGCCCTAAGTAAACTCATGTTTCTAATTCTTTTAAAAATCCTGGGCTTTACAGTATCGCTAAGTTTCTCTGTATCTCTCTCCAGTATTTCATTAACCTTCACTTTTTTTGCGACAGTACTCTTAGTTACACTTGTCTATAATCTTGGGCACATTCATCTTTCAAATCCGATTCAGCTTTTAAAAGGAAGTAATGTCGGTGAAAAAGAGCCAAAGGTAAAATGGATCATGGCATTACTTGGTTTTATCACACTGGGCATAGGTTACTTTATTGCCAATACAGTTGAAGCACCATTACAAGCTCTATTCACCTTCTTTATAGCAGTTGTCTTAGTGATGATTGGCACCTACTTTATCTTTATCGCTGGTAGCATCGCTATTTTAAAGCTACTGAAAAAAAACAAGCAGTTTTACTACACCATCACTCATTTCACATCTATTTCGGGAATGATTTATCGTATGAAGCAAAACGCAGTGGGTTTAGCTAACATCTGCATCTTAAGCACTGCTGTATTGGTTACACTCTCAACGACCGTCTCACTTTACATTGGTATGAAGGATATGATTGATAATCGTTTCACTTCAGATGTAACCATCTCGAGTTACTTACAAGATAGTGATATTCAGCAAAACGTTCAAAAACTTGTTAATAACGCTGCCGCTGATAACAATGTTACTCTTTATGATTTTTACCAATACCAGACGCTGACTTCTACTTTTGTTAAAGATGGAATGGCACTCAAAACTTTGGATTATTATAATGTAGATTCGAATACGGTTTATGTTTTGTATGTAACAGCAAAAGATTATAATCAAATCTATAACGCAAACTTAACGCTTAATGAAAATGAAGTTGTTCTCGTCTCTAACAATGATAAGTATAGTTACCCACAACTTTTGATAGATTCTGTTAAGTTCGAAGTGGTAGATGAATTAGATCAGTTTGCTGATTTTAAAAAAACAAATGACCCTTTAAACAATGAAATGCTCATCATATTTAGTAATGAGCAAGTGAGAAATCAAGTGTATTTAAACGCGAGTAAAAATGACGATGTTGAACCATTAAGTTATACTAGTTTTAATATAGAAGGATCTTCTTCTGACGAAATTAACTTTAACAACTCACTTCAACGAGAAATCAATAGTATTTCTCAGACATATTTGTTTAGCAAACAAAATACAAGAACGGATTTCGTCTCCGTATACGGTGGTTTTTTCTTCTTAGGCATCTTCCTAGGGTCATTGTTCTTAATGGCGACGGTAATGATTATCTACTATAAACAAGTTTCTGAAGGTTATGACGATAAGCTCCGCTTTGAAATCATGCAAAAAGTCGGCATGAGTGTCGATGAAATCAAAAGGACGATTAATACACAGATCATCATGGTATTTTTCTTGCCATTATTATTTGCGATGATACACATCACCTTTGCATTTAAAGTAATTACTCAATTATTGGCTTTATTTGGATTCGCTAACATTCCACTTTTTATACTATGTACTTTTGCCACACTACTGGTATTTGCCTCAATTTATCTTGTGGTTTATCTTCTAACGGCAAGAACCTATTATAAAATCGTTAAATAAAAATAAAACGCCATGGTCACCATGGCGTTTTGTTTATTGTTTTGGGTAAATTTGAATGATCTCAGAGTCGTTAAATTTGTATTTCAATGTAACCATCATTGGCATGAATGCCTCTAAATTGAGTCTCTTTGAGTTAGGAACTTGTATATGAATTTGATGATCACCTTCAGCTACACTTATCTCTGAAAGTATTTCGTCAGCGCTATTTTTGAAAAAAGCCTCATTCACATTTGAGATTATTTCTGAAAGCGTTTTACCACCTGAGCTATTCACAACGATGGTGTACAAATCATCAGAAACTAATTCAATTTCCACTCCAAAATCCGTTACATTTTTCTCATCAAAAGGATTGAGAATAAGTTGAACATCCAAGTACTGTTCATCACCAATTCTATTAATCGCTTGGAGCGATATTGCATCCGTTTTGTATAAGTCAGTTGAATATTGATCGGTAATAATACTACCGTCTTTAACTTCCAGCGGTTCTTCATTGGTCGTCTCTGTCTCAAGTATAATTGGATTAATGAGCTGTGTTCTTAAAAATAACCCTACGACAACAATTGCAATGATCACTAAGATGAGATCAATTAACTTCTTCTTTTGATATTCAGTCATGTTTTGCCTCTCCAAACAATTCGTCTGAGACTATTATAACATAACTTTGGAAAGTTCATATGCACCAAAAACGCCTGCATCATCACCCATTTCTGAAATTCTAAAGGATACATCACCCATCAACCCTGGCATCGCATGTTGCTTTGACTCATCTATAATTTTGCCAAGTAATACTTCTCCCAAAGCTTCTATGATACCACCACCAAGAATAATCACTTGAGGGTGATAAAGATTTACAAGTGTGCCAATGGCAATCCCAAGGTATCTGGCACAGCGTTCTACCGCCTCAAGGCCTACCGCATCAAGTTGATCATATGCTTTTCTTAAATCAGAACTCTTGAGTATAGCGCCGGATTCATTTAAAGCATCTTCAAGTATCGTCTTTCTTCCTTTTCCGATCTGCTTCAAAATATATTTTTGAAGTGCCGTTTTCGAAGCATAAGCCTCTAGACAGCCCTGTGCACCACAGCCGCAGTATGCGCCATCCGCATTAACAACCATATGTCCAAACTCACCAGCACTTCCCTGTCCCACATAGAGTTTGCCATCGATGATGCTTGCACCGCCTATACCAGTGCCAACAAAAACTCCAAGTACATTCTTAATTTTCTCATCTTTTAAATGCTTATATTCTCCAAACATGGCTACATTGACATCATTCCCAATATAGGTAGAAACGTGATACTTATCTGACAGTAAACCTGATAGATTAAAATCTCTAAATGGTATATTGGGTGAAAAAGTAACCACACCACTTTCATTTATAATCCCTGGAACGCCGACACCTATGCGATCAAGTTCTATTTCGTTGATCTCTAATAAATTATCTATCACTTTAAAAACTTGGCCAATTACAATTTCAAGCCCTTCATTCGCTTTTGTTTTTTTCTTTTCTCTACCAATTATGTCTCCATTTTCATCGTATAAAACACCCAATATTTTGGTTCCGCCAATGTCTAGTCCTAAAATTGCTTTCATTCTAACCTCCGTTTGCGTCATTTAATCGTGTACATTCTCTTTGCCCTTTTCAAGTTGCTCGTAATGTTTGAGTACTTCAATTATTTTATCAAAATTCTCAATAAATAAATCTACTAATCTCGGATCAAACATAAGCCCACGTTGTTCGATGATATAAGTCTTAGATGCTTCTATTGACCAAGCCTTTTTATATACACGATCATGAGAGAGTGCATCGAATACATCTGTAATAGAGACAATTCGAGCGTATATTGGAATTTCTTCCCCAACCAGCCCCTCAGGGTATCCTGTACCATTCCACTTTTCATGATGATAATGAGAAATTTGCTGAGCAAACTTTAATAACTGATGATTCGATTTTTTAAAAAGCTTACTACCAATGGTTGTATGGGTTTTAATATACTCAAACTCTTCAGTTGTCAACTTACCCGGCTTAAGTAACACAGAATCTCGAATCCCTATCTTACCAACATCATGCATCATACTGGCAATCTTGAAATCTCGAAGCTCAGACTTTTCAAATCCAATTTCTTTTGCAATAATACCAGCGATTTCTGCGACTCTATAAACGTGTGTACCGGTTTCACCATCTCTCGCTTCAACGATACTACTCATTCTGCTTAGCATTTCATATAATGCTTCGTCTGTATCTTGTTCCAGTAAAAAGTTATCTAGTGATAAGGATAAGTTTTTTAAAAACAGGTTGATAAAGCTCTCATTTTCTGTAGTAATTTCTCCATTTATGATATAGATATAGCTCTCTGTATGACTTTTAATCGTGGGTTTATGTATGCCGAGGTAAAACTTTCTAGAATCATCAACCTTGTTTAAGCATTCCTGACTTGTCGTTTTGACGATACTATCGTCAAAGCAATTCTTTAAACCGAGGATTTTTTTGATTGCTTCCAAATCTTCATTAATATAAGGCTTGAAATCACCTGTTGCAGCAATAACGCGATAATCACCTTCATGCGTAATTAATCTACCATTTTCAAAATGTCTGTTAACTAAAACTAAAGTGTTTTGGGAGTTAATCAAGGCCACTAGCTGTTCTAAAATACCATTTAAGAAATTCGTCAGCCCTAAGCTTTCATAATTGAAGAGTAAGCTCGTCGAATGAATTACTTTTTCAAGTCCCAACTTATAAGAATTAATTTTCATAATATCCCTATAGTTTCTAAGACACCCTGTTACAGCACTTGAAAGACTCGTCGCAGTTAAATCTGTCTTAGCTCTATAATCATTGATATCGTAATCCAACATGATTCTTTCTTCAGGTGCAAGACCTGGATGCCCTGTTCTTAGAATAATTCTAATTCTATCGTTATTAAGGGTTTCTCTGACGAGCTTCACAAGTCTAAGGCCTGCATCGTCTGTCTCCATAACAACATCAAGTAGCATAACAGCGATATCTGAGTGAATCTCTAAATATTCAAGCGCTTCTTGCATTGAATATAGATGAATCAATTGAACCGATTGGTTTTCAAAACTTAAATTTCTAAGAGATAATTTTGTAATCTGATGCACAACTTCATCATCATCCACCACTAAAATTTTATAGCTATGGACCGCTTTACTTTTGGCATTTGGCATCTCATTTATGAAATCTAACGCCAATCTATCTGGATCTAAAGACATATACTTTAGTGTATTCATTGATATCCCTCTTCTCTAAACCTGCAAATTTGCAATTTAAACGCAGTGTACTTTTCAACTTCACTTTGACAACTTATTTTTCCTTTTAACTTATTAACAACTATTTGGTAAACAATACTAAGTCCTAGACCACTCCCACCACCTGAACGATTTGTTGTATAAAACGGATCAAAAATCTTACCGATGTGCTTTCCTAAGATTCCCTTGCCATAATCTTTGTAATTTATTTCTAGCATCTTACCTACCACTTTTCCTCGAATCTCTATTATAACCGAATCACCTAAATCATATCCATGGACAAACGTATTGACGATTAGGTTAGTAAAAACCTGCGAATAATCACCAGGATCCCCATAAATCAGTTCATGCGGCAACTCATTAATAAAAGTCACATCGTACTTTTTACTTAAATAACTTAAGCTAATCCATAAATCATCGATGTACTCATCCAAGTAGAAGGCTTCAATAATGTTAGCACTTTGATACACAGCAACTCTTTTAAAGCTTCGTATAATTTCAGCTGCCCGTCTTAAGTTTGTATCAATTAACTCAATGAGCTCTGTATTTGTTTTGACATAATCAATAAAGCCATCTTTACTTAACTTTCCATCCTCAACATTTTTAATCAGCTGCTCATTCTCAAGTAATATCTGACTACTTCCAGTAATACAAGCACCTAGAGGTGTATTCACTTCATGAGCTACTCCTGCTATAAGCACACTTAACGAAGCTTGTTTCTCTGCTTCAAGCAACTTTTCGTAGGTCTCTTCCAACTGCTGAATGGTTGCCTCAAGATTTGCGGTTCTATCTTTTACCTTCATCTCTAGTTCTTGGTTTAGCATAAAAAGATCATTTTGAACGTTTTTAAGACTCTGATACATGTGTAATATGTGTTCTTCAGTCATCAGCCATTCGTAATATCGCTCATTATGTGTTGGTGCGTATGGCCACCCTCGACCGATCGTTTCAATTGCCACAAACAACCGCTCAAAAGGTTTAATAATACCACTGTTGATGCTTTTTAAAAAAGCTAAAATTAGAATAAGCTCCATAAACAATACCAGATACAGAGTCAACTTAACTCGGCTAACATGATATTCTGCATCCGTTTGTAGCAAGGTCACAATCTCATCTGTATGCTTTAGCAAGGTTTCATTGAATCTAATAATATATAAAAATGCAGTATCCATTTCCTCTTGCCATATAGAATCATTTTGCTTATTTAAATGATCATCTAAAAGTAAATCCGAATGTTCAATAATTGTGTATACTTCTATTTTAAATAATTCCCATTCCTTATGTAATTGATCGAGTACTTCTAGGTGATTTGTAAGAGGTGGCGTTGAAACATATTGTCCATTTAGTTCTGTTTCGCCACCTGTCATAAACATATTAAGCGTATTTTCATATAAGGTGCTTGAATCTCTTAATAATTCAATAATTGACAATCGCTCTTCATCAAGTATCAAATCGCTGTCGAGTATCATAACAGACTTCGTCATCCTCTGAGTGAGCATCCTTTGACGCCCAGCTAAGTTCACCAAAACAGCATCATAATTCTGTTGTTCAATAGCGGCGTTAATAAAAAAAACACTTAGTATGATCAATACGCCATTTAACAACACCAAAAGGATGAGCCTTTTACGAATTGATTTGTCTTGAAACCATTTCATCCGATCACTCCTCAAAAGTTCTTAAACCATTATTACCCCATTGAATATGAGATACGCAATCGAAACACGTTTCATTATGTGTATATTAAGAATTACGACAAAAACAGTCTATCGTATGATCATTTACAACCCCCACCGCTTGAAGATATGCGTAAATAATCGTTGACCCCACAAAACTCATTCCTCGTTTTTTTAAGTCCTTTGATATCAAATCAGACAAACTGGTTCTTGCAGGAACTTCAGCGAGACTAGCAAAATGATTTAGTACTGGCTCATAATTAACAAATTGCCATAGGTAATTATCAAATGAACCAAACTCTTTTTGAATTTCTATAAATACTTGCGCATTTTTTACTGTTGATTTTACTTTTAAACGATTTCTAACGATGCCCTCATTTTGAAGAAGTGCTTCGATTTTAAGTTCATCGTACAAAGCAACCTTATTTACATCAAAATCGTCAAAAGCATTTCTGTAGTTCGCTCTTTTTTTAAGTATGGTCTCCCAAGACAAACCTGCTTGAGCCCCTTCTAATATGAGCATCTCAAACAACATTGTGTCGTCGTGAACTGGGATGCCCCATTCTTCATCATGATAGGCAACATATAATGGATTTTCGATATTTAGCCAAGCACATCTAACTTTTGTCATTACATTCCTCCTAAATAGTGAACAATTTCGTATCCTTTCATTATACCCAATTTACCCCCGTAATATCTTACATATCCTAGGTGCAAAAAAGAACAGAGTTTCAAGATGCACCATCTTATTCACTCTGCTCAGTGGATTAATTCTTTGTAAATATCGTAATTGGATGATTAATATTTTTTAGAGATTCCTCTAGCTCGCACTTATGTTTTAAGAAATTTTCATCATTAAATGCCTTTGCACCTACAGGGCACCCTTTCACACAAGCGCAGCATTTGATACATTTACCAGTTACAAGTTTAAAATCTGTCGTCGAAATCGCATCCATAGGGCACATACTCGCACACATGCCACATGCTATGCAAGTTGAGCCCGTTACTGGTTTGATCTTGATAAAATTAAAAGGTATTCCGTTTGCATCTACAGGTCGATAGTAGGGCATTAATTCGGTTTGGTCATCGAGACGATTCAACTCTAAAATTTCAACTTTATTGTTGTTCACATTTGAAGCTAGAGTTCTAGCTAAATCAAGCCTTCTTGAAAAGTTAACCTTACTGATTATATCTAACGTCTCACGACTTGGTTCATCTTTTGCGAGCAGACTTGAAAAGGAATGTTCACAAACGGCACAAATTATCTCTTTAATAACAAATCCATTCTCTTTAAATAAGCGATAGGCTTCTTTGGGCGCGTCATCAAAATGCCTATTACCATATCCAAAAACCAAATAAATGGGGGTTTGATGACCACTATAGCTAGATAGATACTCTAATAAAAGGTTGGGAATCCTTCCTGCATAGACTGGTAAACCCAGGATTAAACAATCCTCTTTTAAAAAAGACAGATTGTTATGGTCTCTATCTTTTGGCTTATTGAAAGAGCGATAGATAACTGAGCCATTGTCATTTTCAGATCTTAACTGCTTTGCCTTTGCAAAGACGAGGTTCTTGACACCACCTGTTGGACTAAAATAATCTATATATAACATTTTGACTCCAAATTCTATAATTATTTGCTCGATGTTATCTCAGTTTTGTAAAACTGTAACTCTACTTATGAGTTCTATTTACCTGTCTTAAAGGCTTTGACGATGTTGCTACTTTCTGTGATGTATTGAAGTGAATCCTCTGATGAACGCATCACCATCATGATGAAGAGAATGTCGATAATTGTCAGCTGTGCAATTCTTGATGCAATCGCAGATGATCTCGCTGTATTCTCTTCTGCGATTGCATATAAACTGATCTCTGATAAATCTGTTAAAGAATTTTTCGAGTATTTTGAAAGGGAGATGATCTTTGCCCCTTTACGCTTTGCTTGTTCAGCTGCGACAAGTATTTCTTTACTTTCACCTGTATAAGATACTGCAAATACCACATCCCCCGGTTTTAGAGTAGCAACTGCAGCAAGCTGAACATGACTAGATAAATCAAAGATGACATGCTTATCAATTTTAAGTAGTTTATGTGTAAAGTCCATCGCTACTAGTGCAGATGCACCAATTCCTAGAATGACGATTTTCTTTGCATCTGACAACCACTCTGATGCAAGTTTTAACGTTTCAGGTTGATTAATCTCCATAGTTGCATCAATCGCATTTTTTGAATTATAACCGATCTTTGTAACGATGTCTTCGGGTGAGTCCTCTAGTGTAATTTGATCGTGAACCATTTTGCCCTTTGGTCTTTTAGTTGCAGCTTCATTCATTGCCATTTTGAAATCACTGTAGCCTTTATAACCTAACTTTTGGCAATACTTGACGATTGCAGATTGGCTAACGCCAATAGCTTTAGCCAGCTCAACTGAAGTAAGTGACTTCGCTGTATGAATTTGATCTATAATAAAATCTGATATTTGATTCTCACTAGGTGTTAGTTCAGACCTCATATGGTCTATTCTTGTAAAACATGACATAAGCATTCCTCCTATTGGAATATTTTATCACAAAAAAAAGCATTTGATTATCACAACCTGAGAATATTTTATTTTATTTATCGTTGACACGCAGAATATTTTATTATATATTAAAACCAAGAAGCACTTTGGAGGTTTCCATGAATTTAAAAACTTTAAAAACTGAGCAACGAAACCCACTGACAGAAGACATCGATGCACTTGATACACTTTCTGTCGTCAGGTTGATGAACTCAGAAGATAGCAACGTTATAACCGCTGTTGGCTCTCAACTGGAATCAATAGCCAAAGCTGTAGACATTATTGCTCCCGCACTCAAATCCAATCACAGATTGATCTACATCGGTGCAGGAACC
Organism: Firmicutes bacterium UBA6226; assembly: GCA_002441045.1. The sequence continues at coordinate 27,337 of DJWQ01000178.1, forward strand.
AGTGGTCGTTTAGGCGTACTAGATGCCTCTGAATGTCCACCGACCTTTGGCACTGATCCAAGCCAGATATTGGGGCTAATCGCTGGTGGTGACCATGCACTTCGCAATGCTATGGAAGCCGTTGAAGACGATCGTGACCTAGGTGTCAATGATCTAAAAAACATCCACTTAACCTCAGAGGATGTCGTGGTCGGTATCGCAGCTAGTGGTAGAACGCCATATGTACTTGGCGCTGTTGCTTATGCAAGGTCTATCGGCTGTAAAACCATTGGTGTTTTATGTAACGATGACGCGCCTTTAATCGATGCAGTAGATATCCCAATTCCTTTGGTAGTAGGACCTGAAGTCGTCACGGGCTCGACACGACTTAAGGCGGGTACTGCACAAAAACTCGTTCTCAATATGCTGACAACTGCAGCTATGATTAAAAACGGAAAAGTATTCAAGAACTTAATGGTTGACGTTCAAGCGACGAATATTAAACTCGTGGAACGAAAAAAACTAATTGTTATGGATGCGACTGGTGTTGAAAGATCTGTTGCAGACGGAGCATTAAAAGCAACTGGCGGCAATATAAAACTTGCTATTGTCATGTTGTTGGGAGAGGCAACGTTATCTGATGCGGAAAAGGCATTGGAAGCGTCACAAGGTAATGTGAGAGAGGCACTTAAAGCCTTAATCTAAAAAACTGTTCAAGGGGGAACATTATGAGCAACCAAGAATTGTTAAGCAAAATTGTCACCTTGTTAGGCTCAGAATCAAACATTGAGTCTATGGCAAACTGTATGACACGACTTAGAGTTAAAGTAAAGAATCCTTCCCTAATCCAAAAAGATGCGATTCAAAACCTCGAAGGTGTTCTCGGTGTCGTTGAAGATGAAACATTCCAAATTATCGTTGGTCCTGGAAAAGCAAACAAGCTGATGGAGATTTTCAAAACGTCTTATTCAATTCCTACTTCTAAAGTTGACGAAGACTGGAAATCGAACAAGGAGAAAGTTCAAAGCAAAAACAAAGGTAGTAGATTTAAGCAAGGTCTTAGAACAATTGGCGAAATTTTTATTCCATTACTTCCCGCAATTATAGCAGCCGGTATTTTTAATGGCTTTGCTGGTTTAATTACAAATCTCCAAAACACTGGAAGTTTACCTGCAAGCGAAACCTGGAATATTATTAGACTTGTTCTTTCGTTATTGGGTGGCGGTTTCTTAAGCTACTTTATGATTTTCACAGGTATCAGTGCAGCAAGAGTATTTGGTGCAACAGAAGCACTTGGTGGTATGGTCGGTGCCATGACGGTCATGACTCAAATCGATGAAATCTCTAAAATCATTGGCTTATTTAATGAAGATTCTCCACTTAACTCAATTCTCAGAAATGGTAAAGGCGGTGTTATCGGCGTTATCGTAGGGGTTTATCTACTCTCTAAGATAGAAAAAGCGGTTAGAAAACGCGTACCAGACGTACTGGATTTAATGTTGACACCTATCGTAACCTTGTTGGTTGTCGTCGCATTATTATTAGTTGTGATCATGCCGGTTACTGGACTGTTATCAGACTGGTTAGTACAAGGATTAGAATTATTAGTTAACTCTTCAAATCCTGTGGTAAGTATACTTTCAGGCTATGTCCTTTCAGCACTCTTCCTACCAATGGTTTTACTAGGACTTCACCACGGTTTGATCCCAATTTATGCGATCCAGCTTGAAGCAACTGGTGGCGTTTCATTATTCCCTGTACTTGCTATGGCAGGCGCTGGTCAAGTTGGAGCAGCTATCGCTATTTACTTCAAAGCTAAAAAAGTTAAAAATCAACGCTTGGTAAGTGTTATCTCGGGTGCGTTGCCAGCTGGTTTCCTAGGAATTGGTGAACCGTTGATTTATGGCGTAACCTTACCTCTCGGCAAACCGTTTATTACAGCAGGACTTGGCGCTGGTTTTGGTGGTGCGTACGTCATGCTACAAAAGGTTATGTCTACAGCTTGGGGACCATCAGGATTAACTGCAATTCCATTGATGCAACCTAACTCGATGCTCAACTATTTCATTGGGCTCGTCGTATCCTATATTTTCGGTTTCATTATCACCGCTCTCTTTATAAAAGAATCTGAGGTGGCTAACGTTTAAGACGTTAATCATAAATTCTAAAAATTTCTCTCCTGATTTTTTTAGAAGCGCGTAAAAAGGAAGGTTCCCAAAAACCTTCCTTTTTTATTTTTAGCTCTTTTTAATTAAGCCTACTTATTAAAAATATATATACGTCAACTAACCTCTACTCACAACACTATTCATTTCTAAAAATAATTGCCATGCCATCTGGATGAATACCTACATCAAATCGATTAACTTCTTTAAGCGTCTGCATATCGATTACAGAGACATCGTTGGTTTTATTATTTGCCACAAAGGCTTTCAGACCATCTTTAGAAAAAACTGTCCCACCAGGCCATTTCCCAACAGGAACTCTCTTAATCTCACATGGTCTCGTCGTACCATTAAGTTCTTGCTCAGTCATAATGATACTTAAATCATCAGATTCACGATTAGGAATAAGCGCATATTTCCCGTCAGGAGAAAATACAACTCTTATTGGACACGATCCAAGCTTTCTCTTCCATAAAACCTCATGTGTCTGTGTATCAAGAATAAAAAGATTATTGTCATCTTGATTGGCTACATATAGCCATTTACCATTAGGGTGAACCGCAACACCTTCCGGCCCTCTGCCTACCCCAATCACGGATAACACCGAAAGGGTATTGCCATCTAGGACACTGATACTGTCACTGCCTATATTGGGCACGTATATCGTCTTTTCATCTGGCGTAAGTGCAATCATGTGCGAATGTACTTCACCAGTCTCAACTACTCTTACGATCTCATAATTGTCTGTATCAACTTCAAATACACAAGCGCTATAGGTAGAGGCGCAGAACAGACGATTGGACTGCGTCATACCGACGCCATGGGGAAAATCAAATTTTGGATGCTTGATTCGATGCGTGATTTCAAGTGTTTCATTATCGATGACATCAATGGTATTACCTAGAGAACAGCTCACATAAGTTGTCCTTTGGTCAGAGGAAACTACGACTTCATGTGGATTGTGATCGGATGCTATATTCTTTACAGTCTCCCCTGTCTTTGTTGATACAAATGATATTGTGTCTTCATCTTTATTTAGAACAACAAGTATTTCTGATTTCATAGGTCTCTCCTTTTTTATTTCGGTTTCCGAATTAATTATATCATATTTTTTACCCGTCTTTGCTGTGGTTAATTAATTATTTTTTAATGGGCTTTTAAGGATACTTTTCTTTATCTGTGTTAACCTTATAACAAAAGGAGGTAATACTGATGGAAAAATTCTACCTTTATGTAGCAGTTCCTGCATCACTATTACTGATCATACAGTCGATCATGACGTTTCTAGGACTGTCAGGAGACATAGATACTGACTTTGATGGTGATGGGGATGTAGAAATGACTGGTGAAACAGGATTAACCTTATTTTCATTTAGAAATTTAGTCGCTTTTTTCACCTTCTTTGGTTGGAGCGGGCTATGGTTAATCAGCTTAAATGTTAAAGCCATATGGGTAGTTTTAATCTCAATCTCGGTTGGCTTTGTATTTATGCTGATCTCAATGAGTTTGTTTTTCCTAGTCAGTAAAATGCAGCGAAATGGTACGATTAATCTAATGAATGCTATTGGACAAAAGGGAAATGTTTATATCACAATCCCAGCAAAACGTCAAAATTACGGTAAAGTTATGGTTGTAGTTCAAGGTGCTTTAACGGAAATTGAAGCGATTACAGATGATGATGAAACGATTAAGTCTGGTAGCTCTGTTGAAGTTATTGCTGTTGAAGGCAATCGACTGATCGTAAGAAAAATATAAGGAGGCAAATACATGTTAGAAAACTCTCAAGGTTTGATCTTCATCTCACTAGCGGTTCTCTTTTTCTTTACAATTTTTGTAGCACTCTTATCACGCTATAAAAAGTGTCCTTCTGACAAAATTCTTGTCAAGTACGGTTTAGTGGGTTCAAACGATCAAGGCATCAAAAGCGCTAAATGTATCCATGGTGGTGCAACATTAGTGTGGCCAGTTATTCAAGCCTATGAATACTTAGACCTCACGCCTATCTCAATTGAGGTCAATCTTCAAAACGCACTGTCAAA
>DJWQ01000183.1 GCA_002441045.1 Firmicutes bacterium UBA6226
GATTATTTGCACAAAGATAGCCCCCTTCTTTTTTCTATAAATTATGCTTCAGCACTTTGCCCAGTGTTTCAAGTCCTCGATCAATAGAATTGCAGACGGCTTTTACACTAACGCCTTCGGCATTTGCGATATCGGTCTTGCTCATGTCTAAGAAGTAATAGGCATAAATGCGCTTTGCCTGGATGTCGGGTAGCTGATTTAGCGCGCTGTAGAGTGCTTTTGTTGTGATCTTTCTTTCGTAAAGCTCATAGGGCGATTGTGATGAATAGGTGATGTCTTGATCGATGCCATCGTTTCGATCCAGAGAGTAATGCGCCTTATATCGGTAAAGCTTTCTTAGATAGGATGATTCTTTGCGTTTAAATGCTTCCATTTCATCAGCAATAGTTTCATCGACATTAACATAAGTGTCTTTATCATAAAATGTATAAAAGTCCTTTAAGTTTATTTTTTTCATATTCCTTCTCCTCTTCAATAGTCAAATGGGTTCATCAACAATTGAAGGAAGGTGGACTTCTAGCAGTACAATTTGTATTTTGATGCATGAAAAAAGGCTCCTTTGCGTAAAAAGAGCCATAGTTTTTCACGGTCGGAGATATTACTCAACAAAAAACCGGATGATTCTCAAATTGAGTAATCATCCGGCAGTGGTCGCTCGTAATGGCTCCGGTGCTCGGTATAGATTGTAGGTCATATGTAAGTCGTTACTTGTGCTGTGGTTGCTACCTAACGTGCCCCGGTGCTCCATAGTAAACACATATGTTAATTGGCTAATATGGGGATTGATGAAATTTTCCCGCAAAGTTCGCATTTGATGGTGACGATGCCCACACTGTCTTTAGTTGCATCAAACAATCGCCTGTTACAATGTGGGCAGTTAATTGGTTTATAATCTAATGAAAATGAAAGCTTCGATGCGCCGACTATAAATACTGTGGTTCTGGAACAAGTTGACTTATATGGACAGACTTTAGTATTGCCACACTTAATTAGAATACTAAGCTTTGATCCTTCAATGATGTCAAAGAGGCGTTTGCCTTTATCACATTTGATCTGAATGGTCTTCATGATGCAACACCTCATTAGGTGTACATCATGCCAGGCATGATGACATCATGGTGGTCACTACTTGCATTTTCAACCGTTCCTAGTAAAGTTGCTGAGTAAATGGACCATTTGCCAAACCGACTACGAATGTGCTCGATGGTATCGTCGAGTTTTTCCATTTTCAGGCGTCTATTGGCATCATCAAAGAGCATGAGCTGGTCAGGTGTGTACTTAGGCTCAAGATTAATGGCGCGCACTGTAAGAGCTCTTACTGGAGACCTCCAGTCATAGTTCTTTGCAAACAGTCGCTTAGCCGTTTGTGCAATCTCAAGTGGGTTTTGAGTAGCGACTTGAAGTGGCATCTGAAACTGTTGATAAGCCAAATCGTGATCTTTAACAGTGAGCTGCACGCCCTTGGCTTTTAAATCATGAACCTTTAATCGATGTGAGACATCTTGCGTTAAATGCAAAATGACTTGCCAAACTTCTTCAGGGGTGTCTAGGTCAGCGCGGCAAGTAGTGCCATGTCCTATGGACTTGATGGGGGATTCATAATCTTTTGCCATCACTCTGGATTGATCGAGGCCATTGGCATAATACCAAAACATTTCGCCATTTTTTCCAAGACTGCTTCGAATAAAATCAAAAGGTGTATTAGCTAAATCGCCAATGGTTTCTATACCAAAGTTCATTAACTTTCGGTTGGTAGACCGTCCAACATAGAACAGATCTGACACAGGCAGTGGCCACACTTTTTCTTGAAAATTTTCTCTTGGAATGACCGTTATGGCATCAGGCTTTTTCATATCACTGCCAAGTTTGGCAAAGATTTTGTTGTAGGAAACGTCGATGCTTACTGAGAGTCCTAATTCTTCTTTGGTTGTAAGCCTGATTTTCTCTGCAATGGCTAAAGCATCTCCATAAATGGACCTACTGGCGGTAACATCCATCCAACATTCGTCCATACCATATGGCTCTACCAAATCTGTGAAACGATGGTAGATTTCTCTTGTGAGTTTTGAGTACTTTAAGTATTGCTCGTATTGAGGTTTTACCATAATTAAATCTGGACAAAGCTGCTTTGCTTCCCAGTTGACCATGCCTGTTTTGATGCCTGCTTTTTTAGCTTTTTCTGATTTGGCCAAGACGATGCCATGCCGATCCTCGGTAGAACCACAAACAGCGATAGCTTTATCTTTCAGCGCAGGATTGAGCATCACTTCTACAGATGCATAGAAACTGTTTAAATCACTGTGTAATATTGCACGATCTGAATTCATAGACAGCACTCCTTAAAAATAATAAAGGGGAACGATTAGGAGGCGAGAAGATGAAATCCTTTTCCGAGAAGATCAGAGAAGCGAGAGAAGCACTAAAATTAAATCAACAACAGCTTAGCGATTTGGTTGGTGTATCCAAACGGTCCATAGCGGCATATGAAACCACTGATACGAAACCGCGTGGCAATATAGCACGAAAATTGGCATCTGCACTCCAAGTATCTGTAGATTACCTGCTCAATGACGATATCATTGATCCAAAACACGGCATCGAAAAGTCACCCTATGTTGAAGAGACGCGTGAACGGTTAGGCGCAAAAGCAGCAAAAGAAATGGATGTTCTTCTTGAACAAAACATGGCATTATTTGCAGGTGGTGAACTGGATCAAGAGGCAAAAGACGCTTTTTTTGAAGCGGTGATGAAGGCTTATATTACTTGTAAAGAAGACGCTCGTAAGACTTTTGGGAAAAAATCTAAAGGGTGATTGGTGATTAAATGTCTATAGAAATGATTTGTAAAGAAGTGTATGGATTGATGCAGCACTATGGTGAACGAGATCCTTGGAAGTTGGCTAAAGCAATGAATATCATCGTAGATCAACAATCGATGGGAAACTCGCCTAATGCCTGTAAGGGATTCTATCTCTACCAGTCTAGAAAGAGACACATAACGATTAATAGCGACTTGCCGGAGACCGTAAAACGCATTATTTTAGCGCATGAGTTGGGTCATGCAGTGCTTCATCAAAAGACAAAGATCAATAACTTCCATGACTTTGTCCTCTATGACAGTACCTCCCAATATGAATATGAGGCAAACCTCTTTGCCGCAGAATATCTATTAGATGATGAACTAGTCCGTGAGAAACTCAGTGAAGATACCTTCTTTTTCTCGGTTGCTAAAGAGCTCGAAGTACCGCCTGAACTGCTTGATTTCAAATTCAGAATTCTTAAAAGAAAAGGTTGGAATTTGGAGTCTCCAATATTAGCGGACAGTAATTTCCTAAAGAACTTATACGATGAAGGTGATGAATAATGCAACAATCAGATAAAGTCTACGTCGCTGTTATAGCAGCCTTTGATGAAGCTGGCAAACTAAAGCCGAGACGCGTCAAATGGGAAGATGGCAGCACATACACCATAGACCGAATACTTGATGTGAGACCTGCAGCAGCCCATAAAGCTGGCGGTCAGGGTGATCGCTATACAATTGAGATCAATGGCAAAGAAAGCTATCTCTTTTTTGAGCGGACAGCAAAACAGAGTGGTTTAGATGTTGGAAGATGGTTTGTGGAGCGGAAGTGAACACTTGATTAGATTTGTTTATAACATAATAGTTGTGTACCCGGTGCTCGAAATTCAAATTATTTTGAGCGCTTTTTTCATGTGAACAATAAGGAAATCAAATATGAAGATATATTTGTTAAAGTTGTACAGGATTATGATTAAATTTGGTACAATGAATATGGGAATTGGTAATATTGGTAATTCGATGAATAAGGTTAAAGTATCATTAGTCATACTAAGACTGAAAAATAAATAGTGATTTTGGAGGAAATTGTGAACAAGCAAAAACTAGCAAACAAAATATGGGAATCCGCAAATAAAATGCGTTCAAAAATTGAGGCAAATGAATACAAGGACTACATTTTAGGATTCATATTTTATAAATATCTATCTGACAAAGAAGTCAGATTCATGCATAATGAAGGTGCAACGCATCACGATATTAAATCCTTAAGTGAAGAGGATCAAGAGAGTGTTAAGTACATACAAGGTAATATTGGTTATTTTATTGCCTACAAAGATTTGTTTTCTACTTGGCTTGCTATGGGAAAAGACTTTGATGTTTCCAATGTGCGTGACGCATTATCAGCATTTAGTAGATTAATTGACGGTAATTATAAAAAAGTATTTGATGGTATCTTTGAAACTCTTCAAACTGGATTATCAAAGTTAGGTGAAAATTCGGCGTCTCAAACGAAAGCAATCAGTGATTTACTTCAGTTGATTAAAGATATTCCAATGGATGGAAAACAGGACTACGATGTCTTAGGTTTTATCTATGAGTATTTGATTTCAAATTTTGCAGCAAATGCTGGAAAAAAAGCAGGAGAATTCTACACACCACATGAAGTATCATTGCTTATGAGTGAAATTGTTGCGGATCATCTTAAAGATCGCAAAGAAATTCAAATTTATGATCCAACAAGTGGATCGGGTAGTTTGCTAATAAACATTGGTAATTGTGTTGCCAAACATATTGACGATGAAAATAATATCAAATACTTTGCGCAAGAGCTCAAACAGAATACTTATAATCTGACTCGAATGAATTTAATTATGCGCGGAATTTTACCTTCAAATATACTTACACGTAATGGGGATACATTAGAAGATGACTGGCCGTATTTTGACGAAAATGATCCCATTGGATCTTACAATCCCCTTTATGTAGATGCGGTGGTATCGAATCCGCCCTATTCACAAAATTGGGAACCTGAGGACAAAGGGTCTGATCCACGTTATGCAAGATTCGGATTAGCTCCAAAGGGAAAGGCAGATTATGCTTTTTTACTTCATGATTTATATCATATTAAACCAGACGGAATTATGACTATCGTTTTACCACATGGTGTATTGTTCCGTGGAGGTGAAGAAGGCACTATTCGTAAAAACTTAATTGAGAATAATCATATAGATGCAGTTATTGGGCTTCCATCAAATATATTTTTTGGTACTGGAATCCCGACAATAATCATGGTACTTAAGCAAAAAAGAGAAAACACTGATGTTTTAATTGTTGATGCATCAAAAAACTTCATTAAAGTGGGAAAGAACAATATGCTTCAGGCATCTGATATTAAGCGAATAACAGATGCTGTCACGCAGCGTAAGAATATTCAAAAATTTTCAAAAGTTGTGACAAGAGATGAAATCAGAATCAATGATTACAATCTAAACATACCAAGGTATGTAGATTCGTCTGAAATTCCGGAAAGCTGGGATATTTATGCTTCTATGTTTGGTGGTATCCCAAAGAAAGAAATAAATGAACTTGATAAGTTTTGGGAGGCGTTTCCAGGATTAAAGCAATCATTGTTTGTTGAAATTTCAGATGAACATATGGATGTTGTTAACGAAAATTTGAGAGAAGTTATAAAGAATCATCACACAATATTAAAGTTCAAAGATCAATTCGATAAAGCATTTGAGAATTTCGACAAATTGTTATATGCTCAACTAATTGAAAAAATGGATGCCTTAAAGATATCAAGTGGTGAAACGATGATAGGACTTGAAGTCTTTAATCGACTTAATTCCGTTCCACTCATCGATGAGTACAAGGCATATCAACTTCTTCATGACGAGTGGACTAAAATTAGTGTTGATCTTGAAATGATTCAAACTGAAGGTCATAAATCAATAAAGCAAGTTGATCCATACATGGTTTCAAAGAAGAAGAATGGAAAAGATATTGAAGTTCAAGAGGGTTGGGTTGGAAGAATTTTACCGTTTGATTTGGTTCAAGAAACTTTGTTAGTTACCGAAAAAAATGCTCTTAATGAGATGGAAACGCGTCTACAAACAATTTCATCTGAACAGCAAGAAATAATTGATTCGTTAACTGAGGACGAAAAAGACGAATTATCGGATGTCCTCAATGAAGATAGCACTGCATTTTTAACAGGACCTTTGACTAAAATTGTAAAAGATATTCTTAAGAATAATATTGTTTCTGATTTTTCGGAAGAAAGTTCTGAGTTTAAACTATTGAAGATGGTAACACTTTTAGATGAAGAAAAGGAACTAAAAGGTTTGATCAAATTGGATTCAGAAAAACTTCACCTGCTGACGAAAAAAACTATTGAGAGTTTGACAAATGATCAGGTTGACTCAATTCTGAATAAAAAATGGATTGAACCAATTTTGAACGGACTAAATCGATTGCCAGATGAGATTTTAGAATATTTAGAATCAAAAGTCCAGGCATTGGCTGACAAGTATGTTACAACATTTTCTGATGTGGAAGATGAAATAAAGAAAACAGAAGGTTTACTTTCAAAAATGTTGGATGATTTGACAGGAAGTGAGTCTGATTTGAAGGGATTGGCAGAATTAAAACTGCTATTGGGAGGCAAATAAAATGGCTGAAAACAGAAAAATACCTGCCATTAGATTTAAAGGTTTTAATGAAGCTTGGGAACAGCGTAAG
>DJWQ01000061.1 GCA_002441045.1 Firmicutes bacterium UBA6226
TGCCCATATCATCGTTTCTCTCCTTTCCATAGATATCCGGTTTCTTCCCAAAGAAGCTTGGGTGAAATATAAAAGTTAATTCTTCCATACTTTGAGTTCATGTCATCAAGGTTCGTTACGAGTTTACCATGCCTAGTCGCTTTACCAATTGGCAACCATCCAGATATAATACCAGATCTTATCCAGGAAGCATCTTTCCCATATACCCTTGCTGCAACCAACACCGGAACCGAACCCGATCTGAATTCATTCTCATCCATTGACTACGACCTCCTTTCTGAGGCTATTCTAGGATAAGAACTGCTATTAGTTAAACGTAAGGCAATGATAATCGGGTGGGTGTAATAGTTAAAGAAGACGTTTATCTCGCGCTTTTTCCCATTGTTTTATTGTTGTCTCACAAGGATAGTCCTCATAATCCAAATCAGATGATGTAAGTTCGCCTGCTAAAAAACCTTTTATTATCTCAGCTTCATAGTGTTTATACGGAAGTAAGTAATCTGGAAGTTTTCGATGAGTTGATCCACAATCAATGCAGGAAAATCTATCGACTTTTATCCAACTAATATTACCGCCTTTCGTCCGTACAATTCTTTGAACGCTATCGTAATACTTTAAAGCCCCACCACATTTGGGGCAGGTTAATTCGTTATTTCTAATCATATATAACCTCGTTAAAAAGTTTGATGTAGGAGTTGACAATTCCTACACTAGAATATATGATTACTAATAATAAATCAACCGAAAGGAGAAAACATCATGTTGGTTAAATGCCCGGAATGCGAGCTGCAAGTCAGCGATAAAGCGTTGTCTTGCCCCCATTGTGGTTTCCCGTTGCAGCCGGATGTAAGACCAAGAAAACCTCGAAATAAAAATAACAAAAGAAGACGACTGCCAAACGGCTTCGGACAAATAAGCGAAATCAAGAACCGTAACCTGCGTAACCCATTTCGCGCTATGGTCTCAATTGGTAAAGATGAAAATGGACGTCCTATATGTAAACCTTTAAAACCAGAATCATACTTCCAGACATATAACGACGCCTATGCTGCTCTCGTAGAATATAATAAGAACCCCTATGACCTGAATCCGTCGATTACAGTCAAGGAGCTCTACGAGAAATGGACAGAAGAATACTTTAAGACCGTTGGGGAATCAAGTATAAGAGGAACCGAAGATGCCTGGAAGTATTGTGCAGCCGTTTATAATATGAGAGTAATAGAAGTTCGAGCCCGTCATATAAAAGGCTGCATGGATGAAGGTAAAGCTACAGTCAGAGGAAGAGAGCAAACTCCAAGTGCTTCGATGAAGAATAAGATTAAAACCCTATTCAACCAGATGCTTGATTATGCCGTGGAATATGAGCTTGTTGACCGAAATTACTCTAGAACCTTTAACCTATCTGATGAGACTATCAAAGAGATTCAGACGGTTAAGAAAGAGCACATGGCGTTTGCCGATTCAGAAATGGAATTGCTTTGGCAGCATGTGGACGATAAGCGTTTTATTGATGTTTTGCTTATTCAATGCTATTCTGGATGGAGACCTCAAGAACTTGGATTGATCGAACTCGCTAACGTTGATTTAATTAAAGGAACGTTCAGCGGTGGTATGAAAACCGAATCCGGAACCGACAGAATTGTTCCAATCCATTCACGTATTAGATATCTTGTAGAGAGAAAATATACAGAGGCCCAAAAGCTCGGAAGTGATTACCTGTTCAACTATGTCGATGAGAACAGTAATCGGAAAAATATAAAATTGACTTACAGTCGGTATCAGAAAGCATTCGGACGAATCCGCGACGAACTAAACTTGGACCCTAAACACAGACCCCATGATGGACGTAAACATTTCGTCACGGCTGCTAAAAAATATGGAGTTGACGAATACGCAATCAAGTATGTAGTAGGTCATAAGATTACAGATATTACTGAGAAAGTTTATACCGATAGAGAATTTAAATGGCTCAAGGAAGAGATAGAAAAAATAAAGTGAAATGCAGGAATAAGACTGTAGGAGTGGTATAGGAATAATGCATGAATTACATACATTTTTCTGCATTTTACCACTCCTAACGGCCTTTTAAAATACCGTTATTACTGGATTTTTGATGATTTACTGGGTTAGGTTGTTTCTATATTAGAAACACAAAATCCCGAAATATCAACGTTTTTTCGTCAAAGTGTAGGAATAATCAATAAGTAATCTACATTCTTGCGCTCTTCTCTACACTGTTCTACAGCTTAAACTTAACAAGGATTTTATCACATTACAAGGTCATTAAGTGACTCAACGTATTTAGTTTTACGTATTGGAAGTTTATCTACTTCTTGCATAACGCGTTTTGCAGAGCCATTGGCCCCCATTTTTGCGTACGGCTTATATAAGTAATCATTGAGGTTTTCGTACTCATCTTGATTAATCCATCCCCGCTCGATATAACAAAGGCCAAGATAAATGATTCTATCGTGGCCTAAACCTATAAGCATTTCAGTTTTGACATCTTTACGATCCATATACTTTGTTATATATGCCCAAAAACCGGACGATGCTATAACGGAGCATACGATTGTAATAATCATTTGAATCCATGGTTCCATTCGGTTACCTCCTTATCAGACCTATCAAATATAACCAGCTTTTTATTGACCACCGTAACATTTTTGTCAAATAGGTCCTCATAAAGCTGTATAAGATTTTTTCTTTGTTGCCTGGATAAAAGTTTATAGAAACTTCCCATCCATCCTCGAAACATGTTTTCGACGTTTTCGTAATAAATATCACCACTCTTAACTTTGATTGCGAGTTTCTTAAGTTTTCTACGCATTGAAGTAATACGAGCTGGATTGATTCTTTTAATTACTTTTCCGTCTTTAGTAAGTGTGTACTTCACTTGAAGATATTTGTAAGTGCTGCTTATCTTGACTATATGAGTTTTTTTCTCATTGATATGTATACCTAATTCGTCCGCTATTACTCGAATGTTATCCAACAAGTCTTGTAGTTCTTTCTTGTTTGGATTCATGATGTACCAATCATCCATGTAACGCCCGTAAAATTTTTGACTTCTTACGTATTTTACATAGTTGTCTATTCGATAAGGATAATATATACCGATAATTTGACTTAATTGGTCTCCGATATTAACGGATTTGTCCATCCATTTTTCGCCGGTTAAAAGCTCTTTCGGTACTAGCCTATATTCCAACTTATTGAATGTATCGGTTATACAACTTTCATACTCTTCATCAGACATATATGAAACATCAATTTTAAACCCATTAAAAATAATGGTTAATAACCAATCAAGGAACTCGTCATCGTCTACCAACTTGAGTAATTCTCTCTTTGCGATCTCGTGAATGATATTGTCGTAGAATTTTGAGAAATCTCCAAATAAGATCCAACCTTCGTTACCGTACAGTCTGTAGTATTTATGAAGATGAACTTCAAACCTGTTTCTCTGATGTGAAATACCTCGGCCTTTTACAGAGGCGCCGTTATCGTAAATAATGCGTTTCTTTACTTCTGGGGATAAAATCTCATCGCACAAAACATGACGAATTATACGATCTTTGATTTGGATACTTGTGATAGGTCTTACTCGACCTCTTTCAGAAAGTAAAAACTCGTCTACTAAGCCATTTTGCAATGTCCTGTAAACGAGGTCTTCTTGAATAGAGAAAATATACTTCAGGAAGTTCATTGCGAACTTTTGAGAAGTTTCTTTCCATTTACTGTTCTTTACAGAGGCCTTGTAAGCCCTATACAAGTTGTTGGCGTCACAGACAATCTCTTCATAATTCATAGAATATTCACCGTGATAGCAATACTTACCGTAGTAAATTGCGTCCGGCTTTGTTATTTATCCTTGATGGAAAGGATAGCATCTCCTTCTCTGTTGGTTAGGCAGAGAATCCGGACGAACCCCATTAGAGTTCGAAGCGTTGTTGTAGTTCGCGTTGCCATTGTTGTTCACATTAGCGAAATTAGACGAAGAAACGACGCAAAATTAGATGTTACCCTGTAGATATGATTTGATTTTGTTGTCGTGCTGACGCCACTTTTTTATCAAACCGATTTCTCGGTTGATAGCTGCCACATATTTTCCATAGATGTTTATATCCACTTCAAATATCTCCACGACTCGCTGTAATTCCTTAGTAAGTTGCTCGCAATTTACGATGGCATTATTTTGATAATCCCTTCTCTTTTCATACTCATGTATTGTGGTTGGATATACGGAGTTAGCTGCTCGGATATTATTTGTCAATAGCGAAGCTAATTGGTCAATTCGGGTTTTGAAATTCTGCATTAAGTATCGGTACTTTGCAAAATCTTCTTTGTCATCTTTACCATAAGCATATCGCATCCGAACAAAATGATTTATATCCTTAACTCCAAATCCTCTTTGCATCAAATCGATAAGCATGTCATGTAATTCGAGTGAATATGTTATAACTTCGAACCTGGACTCCTTGCGATTACTTACCAAAACACTCATTAGTACGTGGTTCCGGTGATTTCTTCGAACTCGGCTACAGTAATCCAACCCTTTTCAACAGCATCATGAACGCGGTCGACATTCCATACACCAAGTATAAAATAACGCTTTACCTTATTGTAATTACTGCTATGTTCCATGGTGATCCTCCTTTACAATTCTATTCCGGCCATCATAGCCACATATTCAATATCGGATTGCATTTTAATCCGAGCCAGTTCAGAAGTTGAAAGCTCTCGGAGAACAAACCAGTATTTTCCGGGTTCCTGTTCTATTAACTGAACGAACTCCATGTTGTTGTGTGTTTGGCTGTTCACGCCATCGCTAATGATAACAGGAGAGCAGTTTTCGTTAAAAATATCAGCATTAATGACTGTATTGGAGATAAAGTTATCCCCGTTAAGCTTAAGGTTATTGAGAACCGTTCCATCGGCAAGAGTAATTGTATAGGTTTTAGTATCCATTTTATCTAATCCTCCTTATTAAACATCAACGGGGCACAAGGCCCCAAGATTTAGTTAACCAATAGCGAAGGCCGGACGAACCCCA
>DJWQ01000198.1 GCA_002441045.1 Firmicutes bacterium UBA6226
TAATAGAGATCATTGGTAAAATTGCGTTTCTAAATGTGTGTTTAAAAAATACAGTGACTGGCTTTAATCCTTTTGACTTAGCAGTTCTTACATAATCCTGATGCAAAACATCAAGCATTGACGTTCTTATAAAGGGAACCAATGTACCTACCCAAACTAAAGCGATTGCAATAACTGGTAAAATCAAATGCTTCATAACATCTACGATTTGAACCCATATATTGGGATACCCTTTTGCAAGATAAAGGATATCTCCCATACCACTTACTGGAAGTATGCCAGGAAAATTTCTTACGAAAGTTAAGACAAGAAGTAATCCAAAATAAAAACTCGGTACTGACGTAAAAATCATAGTTAGTATCAATATTAATGTATCCGTCTTTTTCCTAACTTTTACTGCAGCCAATACGCCAAGTGGCACTGAAACGCCTATTGCTACGAAAAATGCAACACCATTTAACAGTACGGTTCTACCCATGAACTTTAATAAATAGTCGTTTACTGGTTGTGGTATGACTTTATAATCATAATAATCGCCTAGATCCCCTTTTAAAACATTTGTTACCCATTTTATGTACTTAATATGTATTGGGTCGTAGTATCCCATTTCTGTAAGCATCTCAGTAACTTCAGCCTGTGATCTGTTCTGATTTACCGCTTGCTTTTCCGCTTTCGATAAGCCAACTTCTAAAAAAGTAAATGTAATCGCTGTAATTGCAATTAAAATCAAAAGTGCAGATAAAGTTTTCATCAATATTTTTTTCATAATCTCCTCCTTTTGATTATACTAACATAGTTAGTTCTGGGTTTGTCTGAATTTTCTGTAAGGAATGCCTTAAAAAAGAATTAAAAAGTGTGATTCTAGAAAAAAACTAAAATCACACTTAATCTTATGACTATTTACTATTCACCATACTTTGGCTGATGGTATATCATATCGTACACATTCCCAGTGAGATCAATATCATCTATAACTGAACGAACCTCCTTACTCCCTCTTCTAGCGATTATTTCAATAAAATAAGGTGCCTTTAATCGATTGTCGTCGAAATCCAAAGTCTCGCCAGCCAGTGGTAGGATATAAGTAACTTCCCACACTGAGGATTGCTCGTTACCTCTGATCTTATAAAAAGTTAACGGGAACTCTGGTTCAAAACCTATCTCATTTCTATAGTAATAGGTTTGTCCAACCTTGTTCGTATAAGACATCGCTTCAAGTTCAGGGGATAACTGCAGCGCAACACGATCTGGATTTCCAGATATTTCTGCAGTAATCTTAATTTTTTCATAGGAAAGAAAACGATGTGGCATGTAACTCAACCGTTTACCAAAAAGATCTATCTGTCCCCGCCAATGTTGCCAATACCCAGTTACTTCTACACTGCTTATATTCAGTGCAAGTACTTCTCTTGTTAATAAATCTTTTGCTGTTTTTCCAGATGCAGTACTTGCTGTAAATTCAAAGCTATAATCGCCCTCTGTCAAATCAGTTGGTACTGTGAACTGTAATTTCCATGAGATATCACCTGTTATACCATCAACTTTGTCCTTTTGCATGTTCAGCGTTTTTTCATAGGGAGTCCCTTTAAAAAGTGTTACCGAAGCGGATTCTCCATACTTATTTGTAACCGCTGTAGCAGTGCTACCCAGTCCTGTAATCATCGGTTCCAAAGCACCTTTTATAGTAATAGGGGTCACTATTTTAAATGGCAGCCGAATGGTTGTAAATCGTGTTGCATTCGATGTATCTGTCGCCTTTAGTTCGATGTTGTATAAGCCATCTGGCAGGGTTTTTACAAGTGTTTCACTTACGCTCTGCCAATTGTATGAATTGTATATTTTGGTATTTAATGGGTTTTCGCTGTTTAAATATAACGCGATTGGCTTTATAAGATTGCCAAATGCGTCTGTTAAAGTGATTGATAGCTCGTGTGGCTTATGATAGTTGGTCACGATGTCGTAAATGACGAGACCTTCTGAAGCTGGGATGGCATGGATTGAAAATTTACTATCTTGAGATTTTAATTTTGCCCAGATTTGAATAGGTGGTGCATCTGATAATATAAATGTCTTTATCTTCTCATCCGACCAAGCTCCTTCGATATCCTTTACGATGTACTTCAGTTCATAGTTTCCGGAGGTTAACCGCTCTGGAATCGCATAGTACCAGACATTATCACCGTTGGTTTTACGATACATAATCTTTCGATCTCTAATTCCTTTGTCAGGATCTGAAAATTCATGATCGAGATCATAGCTTAGATCTACCCAGTTGGTTAGATATTGATCCGTGTTTTGATCATAGGTCCATGAGAGTTCTAAGTCTGCTATTGGTTTTCTATGAACGTACACTTCCATTTGTGCGACATTTGAGTTCTTTTGAAATCCTATGTAACTAGGAATAGCGTCCCTTATCTTTCTATAAACCGTATACTTCCCAGGTTTGATGAAACTTGTTTTTATGGTCTGAACTTTGAATCCACTTTCTGAATAAGCGGTTAAGGCGTTTGCTTCTAAGCCCATAGAATTATCATAATAATTTGTATCATGAACGTACTGAATGCCTATATTCGTTAAGGTATCCTTCTCTTCATCAAAGTCCATAAAATAGGTTTGGAACGTCTCACCTACAAGCAGTAACTTCTTATTGTCAAGCGCTGAATCATTTCCAATAATGTCATTCACTTGAGTCATGATATCTGACAGCGGCTGATTTGCATCGACAAAAGCATAATATGAAACTGCATTTTTTAATGATGTGTTTCCAACCACTATAACTTTTCCTGATGATTTTTTTATCATTGCGTCTAGGTCAGATTGGTTGTTTATTTTGTCTTTGGCAAAGTATACGATGTATTTTTCAGAATCAATGCTTAATGTAGGATCAAATACCTGTTTCGTTGCTTTGCAGATATTCCCTTGATAATCACCATAATAATTTGAAACCCAACGATAATCCGAAACCCACTCGTAACTTGTGGTACAAACTGTTTTTGTACCCGTTTGAACCCAACAAGCTAAAGCAACGGTACCCGTATCCGTTTCAAGCCATCCGCATTGACTGCCACTCATAACCCACTTCATTATCGGTTCATCGACACAAGTCGTATATTCCTGAGAATAGCCATAATCATAATAACTACCATTGTCACGTACATTGATTCTGTCCAAGACACCAGAATAGCCACCAGAAGAATAGTTCCACGTCTTCTCAGGATATGTTGAGCCTGTGTTTTGACTTGGTGTAACGTACTTGGTATCACTATAGGTGTACAAATCCCAAATTTGAAGATTTGCAGATACGCCTTTAGATTGTCCAAGATTATTGATCCAGTCCACTCTTTTTGCTTTGATTTCATCATTGAGAGCTCTTGTAATACCTTGATCGTTGAGAACCAATACATCTACTTTGGGTATATTCACATCAATGTTAGATTCTATAGCGGTTACTGGTGCCACATTATCAACATAGAAAACTCGCTCCACGGTTGCAGTTCTTTTATCTGACGCTGTAATAAATTCCGAGATGGTTTCTTGCCCAAAGCTTTCTTCGACATGGAATACGATCTTATATGCACCAAGTTTTGTAGGCATATAAGAATCATAACTATCCCAAGGTCCTTGTTTGACTATTTGCTCCGGTTCACCATCGCCGTTCGCATCATAATAGATCACATATTTATTAATACTGATCAAATCGTCATCATAACTAGAGCCATCATAAGCGAAATCTAATGTCTCACCTCTTATCATCACCCCAGACCAAATATTCGCTATTATTGCGGGTGTGTAATCCTTCTCAATGTGATAGGTTTGCATATAATCATCTGAAATAAAATAACCACTTGGTATGTCTGAACGCTCAATTAAACTTGGCGGTACAACCGATTCCGCTTTAATATTAATATCCAGTTCTGATTCGTCTTTCACCAAAAACACCATTTGGTTTGCATCTTTAGTCTCAAATTTTATGCTACCTATAAGATCACAGGTTGCATCAAAATCAAGGTTGTTTATACTTACATTGCTCAACAGATAAGAACTATTAACCGATGTAAAGTCCGTATTGACTGTGATTTTACGATTTTCTTTAAATGTACCGACAGTTTTAAATTGTGCCTTTGGCTTGGTCGTATAAACCACTATATAACTGCTATATTTTACATCTGTTCCCTCACCATCGGTATAAACTATGGAATAGGTGTAAATTTTATCTTTCCCTATTAATGGGAATAACTGCTGACCTGCAATAAAATTTTCTGAATCAGCTTCTGAAAGCACAACACCATCTAAGATTACTTTTCGACTTGCATCTACTGGAAGTTCCGTATTATCCAAAACCTTGAAAGTTTCTGTATCGAGCATATACTTCGGTGCAGATATATCTAATCTGACTTTCTTCACAAGCGGTTTAGTAGGTGTGGTCTCTTTTGTTCCATCTTCATCTATGACAGGATCGGGTGCGGATTGACTATCTAAACTACTAATAGTCTGTGTGATAGAATCGCCATTATAAAAATAAAGAGTAATCGTACCATTGAAAGCAATATCTAAGGTTTTCTCTGTTCCAGTGCCTTTTAATTTATTGTTGTACTTGCTGTAAGGAATTTTTAAAGTGAACGTATTTGAACCTGCGTTACCATTGGGTTTAATATTTGTAACCGTTGTGGTTTCATTCGTAACCGTGTCTTGCAGTTTCAAAGTCCACGATTCAATTTCAGTTCTTGTATAATAGATGGTTCTTGCAACTTCTACAGGCACACCTTTGTAAGTTGTATAAGGCGACCACAGTTCGTTATCTCTGTATTTGCCTGTTAACTTTACTTCGTAACTGAGGTCAATTTCATTTGTTGCACTAAGCCCTTCTCCGGTTTTGTTAACTGCAATAAAGGGTGCAAGTTCAAATTTTGACTTGTTTTGAGTTATTTTATTGAGTGAGAACATTTGATAATAAACGACATCTGACTGATGATACATCAGCGTTTCACCAGGGAATCGTGTTGTCGGTGCAGTCAGAACATGTGCGTAATTATAAGCTTCTTTGTTTGCATCTGTTGAAGTGGTTATTTTAAAGGGTAAGGTTTCTGAGATCCAGTTGCGAACAGATTGGGCTTGGGTGTCAGAGTTTTTTGCAGTTTGATAATATTGACTTCCCTCTTTAATACGAGTGGTATTATAATAGTCACTTTCTAAATCCCAAATTCTATAAATCCACTTTTTACTTTCGGGTTTGCGTCCTGAATCAGAATCAGCGGGGAAATCTAAGTTAACGTACTTATTGCCCTTTGAATCAAAGCCATGATATCGGTATTCACCCAAAAGTCCATTAGACTTATAGTAACCTTGATTTTTATTGCCTACGGTTAAATCACCCGTGTAGTTTTTTAAAGTAGCATTTTTGAAATCATTGTTACTTAAACTACTATGGTCGCCATAAACCGCTATGTGCTGATCCATCCAAAGCTCAATATTAAAAAACCAACCGTTATCACTCTTATAAGGTAAATCAAGTGGCACACCATAATAGGTTTTAAAAGCTTCCCATGTTTGACCGTTTTTAGTGGCTGAGGTAAAGTAATCCTTCGATTCATCATAGATGGATGGACTAGAATTTACAGCATAGGTAGTCTGACTATCGACAAAAGGTACAATCATTGCCAGTATTAAAAAAAGGCATACAATTCTTTTTAGTGTTAAATTCACGCCATCACTCCTTACTGAAATTTGACAGAGTATTCAATTTGAATATGGTCTCCTGTATTACTAAGTTTTACGTTTCTACCGCCTATGCCAAATTTAATTAACTCGATGGCATCCAGTTGAACTGCGCCATTTATTTTTTCAATCACCTTTTGTGCATCTGCTTTAAATGAAAACTGAATTGCTTTTTCAATAAAACCACGGTATTTTTCAAAATTGGATTTATCAAGCGAAAAGCTATAGGCATAATCAGTATAAAGATAGCCATTAGCACCAAAAATCAACTCTACATTTGTTGGGAGCATGACTGTTTGATCGCCATATTGAGGATAATTCTTAAATATACTCATATAGTCATTTTTACTTTTATGACCATAAACACTGAAACCATCTTGACCAACGCTGAATAGGTAAAAGGGTTGATCTCCCATTTCAAGCGTAACTTTATTCAAATACTGTCCTAGTTCAAACATTTCAGTCACATTAATGCCTTTATAAACTGGCATATAAAAAGTTTTATCTACGAGCTTAAAAGTGCCGTTGTTGTAGATGTCCGTTTCAGCGAAAACACGTTCACCGTTCTCTTTAACCCAGTAGTAAGCACCTAGTGTAGCTTCAAAATCATATGATGGTTTATCTCTCAACTCAGTATTAATAATTTTACTGATAAAAGTCGTCGCTTCTTCACGAGTAGAAAAGCTTGCTCCTCTGAAGGTCTTATCTGAGTAACCGGTTGTAATGCCCATCTTATATGCAT
>DJWQ01000080.1:0-5624 GCA_002441045.1 Firmicutes bacterium UBA6226
GCATCTTGATTGATCTGTGGTCTTCTTTCAGTTCCAGCTGAATAGCTTTCAAATACATCTCCAGCGAAGTGCTTGCCAAGCGCTTCTGCCATTTGACTTCTACATGAATTGTGGACGCATACAAATGCGACTTTTGGTTTTCTTTCCATAATTCTTTCTCCTTATAATGATCATCAATTAGATGAACTTTTCTTTTGTTTTATTTGCAAAACTAACTAATAGTAACATCACCGGTACTTCAACTAAAACGCCAACGATTGTCGCAAGTGCAACTGGACTATCAGCACCAAATAATGCGATGGCTACTGCAACTGCTAGCTCAAAGAAGTTGGAAGCACCAATCATCCCAGCAGGTGCGCTGATACAGTGTGGTAATTTTAATAGATAGCTTGCGCCATAAGCGATGGCAAAGATTAAAAACGTCTGCAAAATTAATGGAATTGCGATAAGTACGATATGAACTGGATTATCGATGATCGTTCTTCCTTGAAACGAGAAGATGAGTACCAAAGTTAATAATAGTCCAGCGATCGTAACATGGTCAAATTTCTTTAAAAACTCATTTTCAAAGTAAGCTTTTCCTTTTGATTTAACGACAGTATGTCTTGTAATCACACCGAGTGCCAATGGAATGACAACGAAAAGTAATACTGATAAAAGTAAGGTTCCCCAAGGGATTGTGATACCACTAAGCCCAAGTAAAAAAGCAACAATAGGTGTAAATGCCACTAATAGAATCAGATCGTTAGTCGCAACCTGAACCACTGTATAGGCTGGATCGCCTTTAGTCAGATGGCTCCATACAAAAACCATCGCCGTACAAGGTGCAGCACCTAGGAGGATTGCACCTGCAAGGTAATCCTTCGCCAAATCATTTGGTAGCCATGCTTTAAATACCGTCATAAAGAAAAATGAAGCGATTAGATACATGGAAAATGGCTTAATCAACCAGTTTGTAATCCATGTCACATATAAGCCTCTTGGATTCTTTCTTACGTTTTTTACTGATACAAAGTCAACCTTTAGCATCATTGGATAAATCATCAGCCAAAGTAAAAGTGCTATTGGTATAGAGACATTCTCATACTCAAATTGACTTAACACATCTGGTATTACAGGTATATAGATGCTAATAAATACACCTAGAACCATACAAAGAAGTACCCATACACTAAGGTATTTTTCGAAAAATTTCATATCGATCTTATTCGAATTGCTTTTCATAATTATCCCCTTTTATTTAGTTTTATTACATTCTTTTATCTCTAGTTTTGTATAGATAAATTATTTCTAGTTAAAGTCTGTTCTTATTTACACTTTTCCACACTTACTCACACTGACAGCTCGGCGAATAATCTGCTGCCTTAGACTGTAAATCACTTAGCAGTTTTTGAGCTTTCTCAAATCCGTGATCTGATAACTGATAATACGTCCATTTACCATTCTTTCTTTGAATGACCATTTGACTTTCAATTAAAATTTTCATATGGTGTGACAAAGTTGACTGAACGATCTGAAGTTCTTCTAGCAAATTGCAGGCACACTTCTCACCATGCTGTAAACTCTCTATTATCTGAAGACGATTGACATCACAAAATGCTTTAAAAACTTTAGCTACTTCTACATGACTCAAAATACACCTCCTCAAATCGATAAATATCGATATGAGTATACCACGGCTATGTTATCTATTCAATACTTCCCTTTCACAACTCATGTAAAATCTATGTAAAAAAAGACGACTCTCGCCGTCTTTAACTTTTCTTAGTTTGCTTTTTTGCCCTCTTTGATGCATACATGGCTTGGTCTGCTTTCTCAATCAACATTTCTAGCTCAATACCATCTTGGCTAAATAAAGCATACCCAATGCTTGCTTTTAAAGGAATCGCTATGTTGTCATATTCAAATGTTTTGCATAGGACTTCATCGATTCTTTTTATCAATTGTTTGACATCATTTGCCTCGTTTACGGAAGAAACAATGATTCCAAACTCATCACCACCAAGTCTTGCCCACGTGTCTGTATCTCTAAGCACCTTTGATACGCGATCTGCAAGCTCCGTTAATGCGGCATCACCAAAACGATGTCCATAAGTATCATTAATCATTTTAAGACCATCCATATCAAGAGAAATGATGCTAAAGGTTTCATGAAGTCGCAAAGCTTGTGCTAATTTTTGACGCAGCCGATCATAAAATAAGGATCGATTTGCAATTCCAGTTAAACTGTCGTGTGTCGCTTTATAAAACAACGCATTGTCTTCAGTCTGCATCGCAGTATACATCGCTGCAGCGATTAACCCTGTCATCAGTTCAAGTGTTTTTGAGTCGTCCTCTTTATAATGATCAGGCTGATCTGAAAACACTTTTAATATCCCTACTACTGACGCTTTAAAAATAAGTGGTAGCACAATCATTGAACGAATCCCTATTTTACGACAAGCCTCTTTATTAACGCGTTCATCTAATTCAATATCATTGCTAATCAAAGGTATCTTTTGGGTGATACATTGTCCAGACAAGCTATTACCAATAGGGATTCTAAGTCCAAGAAAGGACTCAGCGCCACCTGAAACAGCACTATAAACAAGCTCATTCTCTTGAATCAACTCAATAGAAGCCCCCGTTGAAACGGTTAATTGACCCGCACGTTTCGTAACCAGATTCATAATACTCGTAAGATCAGAACCCAGTTGGGCAATTTCAGTTTGTATATTGATGATTTCAATTAATCGATCATTT
Source organism: Firmicutes bacterium UBA6226 (assembly GCA_002441045.1). The sequence goes on from DJWQ01000080.1 coordinate 2,743, forward strand.
TGAAAATTCACTTGTCCCATTAAAAAATCCTTTCAACCCATTTGCAATCGTATGCAATTGTTTCGTATACTTCTATTTTATCAAATAATTTCAATATAAAAAAGGCGATTCCTCAGATTTCTGAGAGATCGCCTTTGAAATATTTCATGATCATTAATGTCTTTTTCCGCCACCCATTTGTTGAACTGTTATTTCAGTTACTTGTTGTCCATTGACGATGACAGTTCCACTGTTGAGTTGTCTCGTTCCATCTACATCAAATGATGAGTTTGCAGTGACTGTGATATTGCCACCATTGATGTAAAGATCACCATTTGAATCGAATCCATCTGTATCGCCACTGCCCATGGTTACGGAAATTGTACCACCATTTACTTCGATTCTAACCTCATTATCACTTTTATTGGCTGCGTTGATGCCATCGTCCGTTGCATAAATGGTAATATTTCCACCATTAATTTGTACAAAGGTTGCTTCAATGCCCTCAGAAGCAGTTTTAATATTAATTGTTCCACCATCGATTTGTACGATCGTATTGCTGTGAATTGCATCATCAGCAGCTGTAATCTCAAAATTCCCATCTTTAATATAAATATATCCTTTAGTGCTATCTTCATCGTTTTCACTGTGTACAGCATCTTTTTGAACGTTCATTGTAAAGTTACCGTCGTAGATTCTAATTGAATCATTTGCTTCAAGACCATGACCCAATGCAGTTATATTATAGGTACCGCCAGTTACTTTCAAGTCATCTTTTGAAGTAATTGCATTTCCTTGCTTAGAAACGACTTTTAAAGTGCCAGTACCATTTAAAGTCAAATCAGATTTTGAGAAAATCACAGCATCAACATTTGTTTCGCCATCGGCTGTAAATGTACCATTTACCGTTAGTACCGAAGTTGCACTTGTTGTCGTAACAAAAACCTTATCGGCAGTCTTAACATAGATGGCTGGAGTGGTTTCATTGGTAATCGTTACACCATCAAGTACGATTTGAACTTTAGCATCTTCTGGCGCAGCGACGATAATAGAACTGTTTGTCGCACTACCTTTTACTAAATAAACGCCTTCTGCAGTTATAGTAACATCTTTTCCACTGGTTAAGTTAATCGTTGTTGCGCCAGTTAAATCAGCGGTTTGCTCTAAATCTCTGTTTGAAAATTGATCGGTTACATCAATCCCAGTATCAAGAGACGCATCACTTGAGTATTCATTAGTAGTAGGGGTTGATTCACCAGGCATTCCGCCTAAGTTACCATTTGGTTGCTGTCCATTTGGCATCTGACCTTTTCCCTGGAATTGAGCATCACCGCCACCTGCAGGTGCATCTGATTGGGTTGCCGATGTAACTTCATCTACATTTTCATTGGTATCTCCATCAACATTTGAAGCTGAAGCAGCATCGTTCGAAGCATTTGAAGTATCTTTAATCGTTACGGTATCTGTTAAACTTTCTGTTACTTTTGCAGTATTATCTGTATCCGCAGACGCTGTCGTACTTGCACAGCCCGCCAATGATACGATCAGAATTAACACCAGTCCAATCACTGACATATTTTTTAATTTCATATTTTTTGGTTTCAAATTCTTTAGTTTCATATTCTAATCTCCTTATAGTTAGTTTCAAGTAATTTCTGTCTAAGCGCTTCCTTGATACTATATTAGAATACGAACCTTAAATGGAACTTTAAAACCATAACTTTTTAAAAAAAAAGACTCATTTTATACTTATTGGACTCAATTGGGTTCGAGATGCGTCGTAATAATGCTTTGAGCACCAAAATGCCCTTTAATCTCACGCTCTATATCTGTCGCATGTTCATGTGCTTCATATAAAGTCATCCTTTTATCGAACATCAAATGAACTTCAATGGCTACCCTATTCCCAATTTTTCTAGTCCTAAGATGGTGATAATTCATAATCTGTTCGCAATTATTGATGGTATCTTCAATGTATTTTAACTCACTTTCACACAGTGAGACTTCGGTTAACTCTTTTATAGCAGGCATTAATATCTCAAAAGCTACTTTAAAGATGAAAAAGCTAACCAAAACAGATGCCACTGGATCTAGAATCGTCCACCTGTGTCCAAGAAGCATTGCACCACCTATACCGACTAACGTACCTATAGATGAAAATGCATCAGAACGATGATGCCAACCATTGGCAATAACTGCACTTGAATTAATTTTTTCACCAACTGCTTTCGTATATCTAAATAAAAGCTCTTTTGAAAGAATCGAAAAAACAGCCGCTATTAGTGCAATTGCAGTTGGTTTTGGTAGACTAACACTTTTAAATAAAACTGCATAAATGTTACCAACACCAGTCGTAAATATCTTATATCCTACCAAAAATAGTGCAATTCCAATGATTACAGTTGCTAACGTTTCATATTTGCCATGCCCATAATTATGATCGTCGTCTTCAGGCTTTTCGGTAAATTTAAATCCAACAAGTACAACGATATCCGTAAAGAAATCTGATAAAGAATGAATCCCATCTGCAAGCATTGCAGCACTTTTGCCTTGTATCCCAGCGAAAATTTTAAAAATTGTTAAGATCACATTGACGACAAACCCTACTAGAGTGACTTTTTTTGCTGTTTTTGATCGAATATATTCCTGACTGTTTTCTTTTTTAGTTATTTCTGCCATGCGGTTCACCTCATTTAATTTATTATCATTCTCAGTTAACCAAGTTTTTTTAAATCAATCGGTGACTTGCACTTGATAAAAAATAAAAACCTGTGGTACTATGAATGATTTCACAGTCCCACAGGTTAATCTGCTGCCATAAGGCCCGGTTATTACTTGTAAAGTAACACCTGATCTGAATTTTAGTATAGCTCAATGTTAATTTATAGTCAAGTAACGACTTG
>DJWQ01000080.1:5693-6691 GCA_002441045.1 Firmicutes bacterium UBA6226
GATACATAGACAACTCTTTCGGGATTCATTTCTTTGATCACACTGATAACGCCTTCATCACATCCTGAACGAGGTGGATCGACTACGACGACATCTATTTTTTGATCTTCACCAAGTGTCTTACTCAAATCTGTAATGACATTATGTGCATCGCCTTCGATAAATGTAACATTTTCAAGTCCGTTTCGCTTTGCATTTGAATTAGCGTTTTCAACTGCTTCTGGTACTATTTCCACACCGAAAACACGCTTTGCACGTTTTCCCAAGAACAGAGAAATTGTACCCGTTCCAGAGTAAAGCTCACATACGTTTTCTTCACCCGTTAGTGCTGCAAACTCAAGTGCTTTTTGATACAATTGCTTGGTTTGCTTAGCGTTAACTTGATAAAACGATTCTGCGGAAATCTCAAAGTTTAAATCCTCGATGGCATCTGAAATAGTGGATTTACCATATAGAACTTTTGAGTGGTCTCCCAAGCCTTTGATGCCGTGATGTTCTTTGACGCTTTGAATGATAGATACGATATTGGACGAGACCGTTTTAAGGAGTTCTACTAATGTCTTAGACATCGCCAATTTGTTTGATGCGGTTACTAAAACCACCATTATTTCACCAGTTGTTTCAGATTTTCGAATCATCAAACTAATCAATGTCCCCTTTTTCTTAGCGACATTGTAAGGTTCGACTTTAAAGTCTTTCATGTATTTACGAATGACATCAACGATTTTAGCATTGATCTCATCTTGTAACAAACAATCCTTCACGTCAACAACATCGTGTGATTTAGGTCTGAAAAACCCGATTTTAGGCTGTTCTGATGAGCCTTGAATCTGATAGACACCTTTATTGCGGTATCTAAATGGATTGTTCATTCCAATAATTGGCGCACTTTTAAGGTCAACGCCACCAATGCGCTTAACCGCATTGTTCACCATGGACTCTTTAAGCTTGAGCTGTTGCTGATACTCGATTTCTTGAATCTGGCAACCACCGCAAGC
>DJWQ01000110.1 GCA_002441045.1 Firmicutes bacterium UBA6226
GCTATTCAATTTTCAAGGTCCTATTCATTACCCTTCGTGTCCGCAATGTCTTGCGGCGACTTTATTATGATATCACCGTTCGTTTTCGTTGTCAATATCTTTTTCAAGTTTTTTTCACATTTTATTTACATGCTTTTTACATTTTTTTATGTGAATTTGAAGGCACACTGTCTAGTGCTTGTTTATAATACCAAATTCCTTTTTTGAAGTCAACACCCAAAATAAAAGAAAATATATTCAGTTTATTCAAAATAGTAGAGCAATTTTTTTCTTCTACTATATGTTGATTTTTCACTCAACTATTCTTTGCTTTTGATTTTTATTCATCTATGTTATTGTATGATTAGGGTATCGAAACAACAGACTCAGGAGGTCTTATGCAAAAAAAAGCCTTAAAAAAAACACTAATCAGACTCCCTAAATTGATGTTTGGTTTTTTAATTATCGCGATTGGTATCACACTTACCTTATATGCCGATATGGGTTTAAACCCATGGGGAACATTTCATCAAGGTATTTCTGAAATTACTGGAATTAGATTTGGTACTGTGTCTCAGCTAACTGGATTGGTTATTATTATTATATCTCTATTCATCAAGTTATATCCTGGGGTCGGTACCATCCTTAACATGTATTTTATTGGCTATTTTGTTGACTTGATTGATCAGTTAAACTTAATACCACATAGCTATTCTATGTCAACTCGAGTTATCTATTTATTGGTAGGAACGTTTTTGTTTAATTATGGTGTCTATTATTATTTAAGTTGTGAACTTGGCGCGGGTCCTCGAGATGGATTGCTGGTCGGTCTTGTCAAGATAACTGGTTTAAGCGTCTCTATTATGCGACCGATTATAGAAGTTACAATTGTAGTAATTGGTATACTGCTGGGGGGCTCATATGGTATAGGTACATTATTAAATGCCTTTGGAGGTGGCTACATTTTAAATTCTATTTTTAAATGGCATAAGTTTAATCCAAAGGAAACTAAGCAAATGGTCATCACCGATTTATTCGTTATAAAGGAACCAAGTTGAGCTGTAAATAATAATCCCCTTGTGAGAAACACCTCACAGGGGGATTTTGTTACGCAATAAAGAAATTGATGTATAATGCGAAGGCTTGACACCTGATATTTTATTTATTCTACATTATTTAAATAGCCTTTTAGCTTGGAGACACTTTTTATTTCCATGTACTCAAGGTACTTTTCTATCCCTCTTTTTACGTCGATTACAGCAGTAGGGTTTACAAAATTCGCAGTACCAATAGCTATAGCGTCTGCTCCTGCTAACATAAACTCCACAGCGTCTTCGCCAGACATTATCCCACCCATTCCTAAGATTGGAATATTAACAGCCTGATAAACATCGTGAACAAGTTTAATCGCAATTGGTTTTACTGCTGGCCCAGATAATCCGCCACTCTTTCTCTTAAGTATTGGTTTTCTTTGATAGATGTCAATAGCCATACCAGTCACGGTATTGATCAACGATATACAGTTTGCACCATTTGATTCTACAATTTTCGCAATTTCTTTAATATCAGTTACATTTGGCGTCAACTTAACTATCAAATGTTTGCTTGTTGCATTTCTTACACTTTTAACGACTTCTTCCACCACCTTCGGGTTGGTACCAAATGCTAAACCACCATTTTTTACGTTCGGACATGAAATGTTTAATTCTATAGAATCAACATCTTCTAAATTCAAAATTTCAGCCATTCTCACATACTCTTGAGTTGTATTGCCATTGATATTCGCTATGATTTTAGTGTTAAATTGCCTTAAGAATGGAATTTCATTTTTTACAAAATGATGTACGCCTGGATTTTGTAACCCAACACTATTGATCATTCCCATAGGTGTTTCAACAATTCTTACACCCTCATTACCTTGTCTCGGTTCTAGAGTTAGACCTTTAACAGAAATTGCACCAACTTCATTTAAGTCTAAGTAAGGTTCAAATTCTCTTCCAAATCCAAAGGTACCTGAAGCGACAGTCACGGGATTTTCTAATATCAATCCATTTAAGTCTACTTTTAAATCCAATTTATTCATCGAAAATCACCTCATCTGAGTAAAACATCGGCCCTTCTTTACACATTCTAACCATTTTGGAACCAAACGCACCTTCTTTTAGTTTGCAAGTGCATACCAAGCAGGCACCTATGCCACATGCCATCTTCTCTTCCATTAGAAGCTGAGCACGTTTTCCCTTACTATTAAGCAGGTCAGTTACAGCTTTAAGCATCATTTTAGGTCCACAGGCATAGATTTCATCATATTCATTTTCATCTAAAATCTGTTCAAGGTACTGTGTCACATACCCTTTTTTATAGGAATCGTTTTTCTCAGATACAACTGTCAATTGTGTTGAAAATTGTAAAAATTGCTCGACTAAAATTGGATTTTCCCTAAAGCCAATAATTGAATCCACTATAATGTCCTTCGATTTTAGTGCCTCTCCTAACCCCTTAATTGGTGCAACGCCTATTCCACCACCAATCAACAAAGCACGCTTCTTAGTTGCGGTTAAGTCAAAGCCATTACCCAATGGTCCAATTAGTGAGATCTCATCCCCCACTTTTAATTTTGAAAGATAGTGTGTGCCCTTTCCAACAACTTTAATTGTAAATGTAATTTCATCAACATGGATGCCACTTACCGATATCGGTCGGCGTAACAAAGGCATTCCAGAATCTGTCGCTAGAAAGTTGAAAAATTGCCCCGGCTTTACAGTTTCAGGTATTGCAACTGACAAACTGAAGTTTTCATGATCATGTTGCTCCGTGTTTAGAATTTTGACTGTTCCATTAAATGCCATTTATTTCTCCCTACCAGTATTTTTTTCCCTCTGCCTCTAAAGCTGCATTGATTGCGTCTCTCATTTCTATCGTCGCTTCTCGAGCAGCTTGATCGTAAGTCAACTTTGACTTTTCATAGGCATATAGTATGCCTCTTGAAGAATTGACGATTGCACCGAGTCCATCTTTGTTAAAGGCGTCTACGACATCCTTCGCTCCACCGCCTTGAGCACCATAACCTGGCACCAAGAAGTAAATATTCGGCATCTTTTCACGTAGCAGTTTCATTTCGCTTGGATAGGTTGCACCAACTACCGCACCAATTGGTGAATACGTACTTGTATCTATTACTTTAGCAGAAATTTCATTGACGAGCTCCGCTGTTTTCTCATATATGGTTTTTCCATCAGTGCAAACTAAATCTTGTAGTTGCGCTGACGATGGATTGGATGTCTTAACCAAAACGAACATCCCTTTATCAAAGGTTCTTATATCACTTAGGAATTCATTTAAACAATCTTCGCCAAGGTACGGGTTAACTGTTACATAATCTGAATAGAAGGCTGATTTCAAGTTTTCGCTATATTTCGTTTGACCCAGGTAAGCATTTGAGTACGCTCTTGAAGTAGAACCAATGTCACCTCTTTTTACATCACCTATTACGATAAGGCCATTCTCACTTGCATAATCGCAAGTTGCTTTATAGGCTTTTAGCCCCTCAATACCATATTGTTCATAAAACGCGATTTGAGGCTTTACAGCAGGTACAAGATCTTTAATTGCATCTATTATATGCTTGTTAAATGATAGGATGCAATCTCCAACTGCTTTTTCCGTTAAAGTCCCTTCTTTGATAAAATTTTCTAAAAATGCTTTTGGAAATTTCTCAAGATTAGGATCAAGACCTACTACGATTGGACTTCTCAACTCAATGATACGATTTTTCAAACGGTTTGCTAATGACATAATGCCTCCTATACTCATTTTAATAACTTATATTTAATGACTTATATTTGATGAACTACATTTTATTTACAATCTTATCTTGATTAGGTTTTTGAATAATTTGATCAGTTAAGACTTCTAATTAATATGAACTTTTTAGGCAGTGAATCTTAGAATTTATATTTTATAAGATTATTTTTCAAACACAGTTTTTCCACGGTAGATCGTTCTAACAACTTCGCCTTGAAGCGTCATGCCTTCAAATGGTGTGTTTTTTCCCTTTGAGATAAAATGCTCAGATTTCACTTGCCATTTTGATTCCAAATCTAGAATAACTATATTGGCATAGTATCCTACTTCGATAGCACCTTCTTTTTCTAATCCCCCGATTTTAGCAGGTTGGCAGGTTAATAAGCTTAATACTTTTATCAAAGGAATTTCTTCTTCTAGCACAAGCGTTTGATAGGTTACACTGAATGCAGTCTCAATACCGCTAATACCAAAACTTGCATTTTCATAATTTGTGAGTTTACTTGAAGCTTCATGTGGTGCATGGTCGGTTGCGATTGCATCTACCCAACCTAACTTAATCGCTTCTATCATCGCTTTTCGATCTTCTTCTGATCTAATCGGAGGGTTCACCTTTGATAAAGTAGAATTCATATCTACCTTTTTGTCACTTAGTGCAAAATGATGGGGTGCAACTTCACATGTTACATTTATGTGTTTTGCTCTTGCTTCGTTAATTGCTCTTGCAGCTTCCTTTGTACTAACATGCGATACATGAAGCTTACCATCAACTTCAGAACAAAGTTGGATATCCCTATAAACGATTTCATACTCGGCATTTGGTGGATAAATTTCGCCCTTCAGACGCTCAGTTAAATCATGATCTTCTGAATGTGTCATTACAGGTATATTCAGTTCTTTTGAAGCTTCAAATGCTTTACGCATATAATCTGGATTCATCGTCGTTCTTCCATCATCAGATAGAGCTTTTGCACCATTTAAAACTAATTCTAAATGGTTTGTTAAGACTTCCCCTTTGATACCTTGTGTTATTGCACCTACTGGATATATACTAATAACGCTATCTTTATTGATTCTTTCTTTTAATTCTTGAAGTGTTTCTTTAGAATCCAAAGCGGGTTTTGTATTAGGCATGCAGAATACAGAGGTATATCCTCCTTTCGCACAAGCTCTCGATCCGGTAAAAATGGTTTCTTTGAACTCAAAACCTGGCTCTCTAAGATGAACATGTAAATCTATAAAACTAGGTGATATGACTTTACCAGTTGCATCAATCACTTCACGATAATCTGTACTTATTTGTGCCTCAATACTTGCAATCCTATCGTCAATTATTAACAAATCCTTAATCTCATCTCTACCAGATTTAGGGTCTATTATTCTCCCGTTTTTAATTACGATTTCCATAACACCTCCAAAGGTTTTTANNAAAAAAAATCGTCTCAGCACCTGCCAAGACGAATTTATCGCATAAAAAGTCCATTCACCTTGCAGGTCTCTCGTACCTGATTAAAGGTTTAATTTTATTAACTTTATCACAGTGGCCTCCTAAGAGTCAATAGTATAAATATAGATAAGTGTTACATTTCATTATTATTTCTCTTCAGTATCACCATTTCCAGTCGATAGAATCTTTTTTACAAGTCTCACTAAAAATTTGATATTGACCTGCTCTTTTTTTATATGGTATGATGATTCCAACAAGAATATCCTTTAACTTGATCCGAGAGGTTGAGAAGGTATATATATTGCATACTTTTGTGTGTTTACAATACCTTTGCGCCTAGTAAAGGTATTTTTTTTTCCACACTTTAATCAGATTCAGTGAAATCAAAAGGAGGAACAAATGAGACACTTAATTGAACCAGAAGATTTAACGCTTGAAGAAATTGAGCATCTTGTGGCTACGGGAATGGATATTTTTAATAATCCATCTAACTATTCAGAAGTATGTAAAGGAAAAATTCTTGCATCACTTTTCTTTGAACCAAGTACTAGAACAAAATTTAGTTTTGATAGTGCTATGATGCGACTTGGTGGAAATGTTATTGGTTTTGCTGATGCAGAAACAAGTTCAACTAAAAAAGGCGAGAGTTTAGCGGATACGATCAGAGTTATGGGTTATTATTCAGATATTATCGTTATGCGTCATCCTAAGGAAGGTGCACCTAAGCTTGCATCACAATATTCTAGTATTCCAGTTATTAATGGTGGCGATGGTGGTCATCAGCATCCAACACAAACCCTTACAGACTTAATCACCATAAAAAGATTTAAAGGTGAGATCGGCAAGCACAGCGTTGCATTCTGCGGTGACTTAAAATACGGTAGAACAGTACATTCGTTAATTCGAACACTTGCAAGATTTGGAACTAAAGAGTTTATATTGGTTTCTCCTGAAGAGTTAAAATTACCAGAATCACTAAAAAGACAGTTAGTTGAAAAATATGGCGTTGAATTAACTGAAGTTCTTTATTTAGAAGAAGTCATCGATAAGATAGATATTCTATATATGACTCGTATTCAAAAAGAAAGATTTTTTAACGAAGCAGACTATTTGAAACTTAAAGACTCATTTATGCTGAATAGAGATAAACTTAAAGATGCTAGACCTGATATGATCATCATGCATCCACTACCACGGGTAAATGAAATTGCATATGATGTTGACGATGATTCAAGAGCAGTTTATTTTGAACAATCTGAAATGGGTGTTTACATCAGAATGGCTTTAATTACTAAATTATTGGAGGTGGGTCCTTATGCTAGAGGTTAAAGGTATAGATAACGGTATTGTAATAGATCACATCGGCTCTGGCAAAGGAATTAAGATCTTCAATTTGCTATTTGCATCAACTGAGAATCCAGTGGTTTTACTGATGAATGTTAAGAGTCAATTGTTAGGCTCAAAAGATATCATCAAAGTAGAGAACGTCTACGAGGTAGATCTCGACCTACTTGGCTTAATTGACCCCAAAATAACCGTTAACGTTATTAAAGAGGGGAAATTGTCCTCTAAAACAAAAGCGACAATACCGACGACCATCAAGGGTGGCATGAAATGTCATAATCCAAGATGTATTACTCACTCTGATGACTATGCCATTCCTGAATTCACTTTAGTGAAAGCCAATGGGAAGTTAGAATATGAATGTTCCTTCTGCGAGGAAATAACGATCTATAAATTATAGTTCGACTCTAATGTAAGGTTGGATTTGATCAATATAAAATATAAGAGCTCAGCATATGCTGAGCTCTTTATCATAATTCCTCATAAATAATCTCTATAAAAACATTTTATTGTGTCTGAGGCCTAAATATGCAGTAGTTACTCCAGCTAAAAGCATAACAGCCGCTAGAATGTTCATGGTTGTTAATAAACCACTTGTAAATGCAAGTGAAAAATTATACGACCCAGCTAACTCTGCAACATAAGCATCATACCCTGTATTTAAAGCTATAAAAATACTTTTAAAATGAACCACGCCTACCATTAAAGCCAAAGGTACAATTGTGCATCCTGTAATCAAACCATTAAGGCTTCTCTTTTTCATTCCTCTAAGTCCTATAAAAACAGGAACGACCATAATTAATGGCAATATATAACCAAAATATTGCGGTGTCAATAAATAGAAGAACATCGTCGTCATCATAAATGATCTCATTATCATTGTTAGCGGTTTCATATCATCTCTAAAATCATATAAAGCTGCTTCGCAATATCTTAAAAAGTACTTGAGCTTGTTTTCATCTTTTAAATTACCCGGTTTTAACAGTTCCACACCACGTTTACACAAACTATCATATGTGGGTTCATGTCTCTCTTCTAATGTTAAAACTTGATATTTTGCACTTAATTTAACCACTTGTGTTTCATACTTTTCCAATTTTCTATCTGAATAGTATTTACTTAAACTTCCCTGGAGCTGTGTAAACACATCCGTCAACGCCTTACCCATGAGAACCTCCAAAATAAGCCCCCACCACAAGTGGGGGCTTACAAGTATTATTTGCTGTGTTTGACTAATTGAGTTAAAGTAACCGCTACTGCGGTAAGGATAATCCCCCATGCCAACAACATAAATGTTAATGCACCTGCAGACATATGATTACCTCCTTATAATCTCACTAATACTTGATTTTTCTCAAGCTCTTCTTTGTAAGAACGCTTGATTGACAAGTAAGTGACTACACAACCGATAGCAACAACACCAAATACAACGATACGACCTGCGATTACCCAAGGAATTAAGACATCGTTACCTGCAACGAAATCTGGAATCATCTTGTAGTAACCTTGTGCAGCTGTATCTTTAATGTAGAAGAATAATACAAAAATCATAGCAACTGGAGTAATGAATTGGATAAACAACTTATAGAACCAAGCTGGCACAGTCCAATAACCACCACGATTGATTTCTGGTAATCCTTTTTCTCTGAACAACCAACCAGTTACGATAATTTCTGTCATACCTAATACGAATAAGAAGAAATTACCAACCCAGTTATCAACTTCAGTGAAGTACATTAAATCAGCAGTTTTTGTTAAGATTGGCTCTAAAGCAACTGGTAAACCAACGATAATGTAGCCGATGAATACCATAATTGAAGCTTTCTTTCTAATTGCATTCGTATTTTCCATAATAAGAGCAACTAAATAGTTATACATCGCAACAGCTGATGTTAAACCTGCAAAAGAAAGTAATAAGAACCACATTGCACCAATCACTTGACCGAAGCCCATTTCTCTGAACAAGCTTGGAAGTGCGATGAATGATAAACCGATACTTGCGCCAACACCATCTGGCCCTAAGAACGCATATGCAATCGGAATAGCGATCGTACCACCTAAGATTACCTCAGCTAACTCATTGAGAGCAACTGTTGTAAATCCTGAAAGAACGATATCGTCATCTGGCTTCAAATATGATGCATAGTTACAAATAATCCCCATACCAATAGATAATGTGAAGAAAATTTGTCCACATGCTGCCATAGTTGCTTGCCAGTTCAAATCAGACCATCTAGGAGACCAAATGAAGTTAAGACCTGCAATTGGTGTCCAGTCAGGATGAGCTGGATTTGGTGAACCTAAAGTGAGTGTTCTAATAATAAGAATAATACCGAATACGTAGATTGTTGGCATTAACAATTTCGCCATACGCTCAACGCCTTTTTGGATCCCACCCATAGCTGTGAACAGCAATGTGGTGAGTGCCACTAGCCAGAAGCCAAATACCAACCCAGGATTTTGAATATAATCCACAAAGAATTGGCCTGTGCTTTCAACGTTCATGTAAGATCCAGTCAAAGATAATACAGTATAACCCATTGTCCAACCGATAATGTGGTTGTAATATGAGTTTACAAGTAACGTAACAGCGAGTGCCAAACCACCTGCAAAAGAACCTATCAAAATTGCAGTTTTTGGTTTTACGCCTTCACGTGCTTGTAAATATACCATTGGTCCCAATGTACCATGACCGTACTTACCACCCATTCTACCTAAGCTCCATTCAACTAACATGAGTGGAATACCCATTAAGATGAGTGCACCAAAATAAGGAAGCATGAATGCGCCGCCCCCATTTTTTGCGGCTTGGTATGGATATCTCCAGAAGTTACCCAGACCAACGGCATTCCCTGCCATCGCGAGGACTAAGCCTAACTTACTTCCCCAGTTTTCACGTTTTTCTGACATTATATAACCCCCTTTCAACGTAATTTTATATTATTATAATTGTTACAAAAACGCAACAGTAAAAATTAATCTTTATGGCACTTTATTAAGCATAATTCAAAAAAAACAAGTAGCTTTATGTATTTTTTTTTATACAAATAAGCCACTTGCATTTAACTTTCGTGTATTTTCAACTGTTTCAACGAATTGTAATTATATTTTTCATAGAGGCATTACAAAATTTTTGTAAATATTCACTATGAAACTTTATTTATATCGAGTATTTTCATTGTTTTTACTTGTTACAATATTAACAACTTTATAACTTATATGCCTTTTTTATAATCCCTTCCGCAACTTTCAAACCATCAACAGCAGAGGAAGTTATACCACCTGCATAACCTGCGCCTTCACCACATGGATATAATCCACGGTGGCTTAAACTCTCGAAATCAGCATTTCTTATGATTCTAACTGGTGATGAGCTACGTGATTCTACTGCTGTCATAATGATTCTTGGATCAGCAAATCCAGGAATTTTTTTATCAAATGCTAACAAAGCTTCTTTTAAAGCATCGATCATAAAATCCGGCAAGCACTCTGAAAGCTTAGTTTTAGTTAATCCAGGCGTGTAACTAGCTTGGTATGCTTCCATCAACTTATTATAGTCTATATTTAAATCATTATAAAAGGCTGCGACACGCTTCACATCATATTGATCATTGTTTAAGAAACTACCTACCGTTTCACTTGGTGCATAATAATTGCTTCCTCCTAAGACAAATGCTTTGTGTTCTAATTTGCGTTGAAGTTGCACACCAGACAAAACATCCTCAGAATCTTCAAAATCACTTGTTATAACATTAACAAGAAGCGCACTATTAGCATTTGCTAAATCTCTACTATGATAGCTCATGCCATTGACAACGAGATGACCTTCTTCTGAAGCTGATGCCACAACTCTACCACCTGGGCACATACAGAAAGAATAGACACTTCTAGGCTGACTAGTGCTAAAGGTGAGTTTATATTCTGCTGCTCCTAAGTTCACATGGTTGTGATATCGTCCCCATTGTGCGGCATTGATTAATGCTTGCGGATGCTCAATTCTTACCCCCATAGCAAATGGTTTTTGCTCCATGGCAACTTCATTTCGCTTTAGTTCCTCAAATAAGTTTCTCGCACTGTGACCCACAGCTAAAACGACTGCATCTGACATAAATTCACGGCCATTTTCACATTTCAACTTAATATGGTCTTCTACTACCGATTCAAGTTGAATCACTTTATGATTGAAATAAACCTCACCACCAAGAGAGATAATTTCATTTCTTAAGTTCTTTACAACATTCATTAATAAGTCTGTTCCGATATGTGGTTTGTTTCTATATTTAATTTCATTAGGTGCGCCTGCTTTTACAAGCCACTTCAAAACCCAATCAATTCTTGGATCTTTGATTCTAGTTGTTAACTTGCCATCTGAGAACGTTCCCGCACCACCTTCTCCAAATTGCACATTTGAATTTGGATTAAGTTTACCCGTTTCCCAAAATTGATCAACCGAGTTTAATCTGTCCTCCACAGGTTCACCCATCTCTAGTACAATAGGTTTTAACCCAGCAAGAGCAAGTTCTAGAGAAGCGAAGATTCCTGCAGGACCAAACCCAATTACAATTGGTCTCAACTTATTTGTTCTCAAGTTCTCTGTCACTTTGTCCTCTATGGTTTCATCGATTGCTACAAAAGGCTCTGGAGCTAACTTAAACCCATTTTTTAACAGAACTTTCTCTTTTGTTGTTTCAATGTCCACTATATAAGAAAAGATAATTTCTTTTCTTGCGTCTATTGACTCTCGTATAATCTCATATGACAATAACTGTTCTGGTTGTAATTTTGTTTTTTTAAGGATTTTCTTTCGAACTGATTCTTCGCAGAAAACTTCATCTAAAGAAAATTTGATTTCAGGTACTCTTATCATTTATTCACCTTCTGTAGTTTCTGTATTATCTATATTATTTGTAGCATCTGAGATTTCTTCTTTATTTTCACTATTAGTATTTTTTGATGGGATTTGCTCTTTCAGTTCCACAAGTCCCAATGATTTGGCTCTTTCAATGATCTCATCATCCGATAGTGATGCCTCAAATGCCCTTTGATCCTCATAATAGGTAATTACACCATAGCTCATAAGTGAAAGTCCAACAATTAGTAAAATGAAGTAAGCAAACATTTTTCTAATGTTAAAAATTATTCCTATGCTTTTCAATGTCGCCTCCACTATTTCAGGATTTTTTCGAAAACTGGCCAAATATCTTCTGTTTCAAATCCACGTCTCCAAGTCGCTGCACCTTTTAAACTTAAGTTATTGACGATATCCAACTTTGAACTTATTGTTTCAGCATTTTCGATCCACATCTTAACCTGTGCATCTTCTTCAAAAAAAGTCGCGTAATAAAGGCGATCTGTTTCGTCCCAAATTGGTTTAAGTTCATATTTTTCTATTAATGCGTTTTGTGATGCCATTCCTATGGCTGAAGATTTGGTTCTATATTGATTCGCAATATCATCTCTTGGATATTCTCGCCATACTCTAGTATATAAAGGGATACCCAGTACTAGCTTGTCAGGAGAGACAACTTCAGTTAACTCTATCATATGCTCAAGCATCCAATCATACGAAGCAACTGGACCCGATACTGGACTAGAAGCCCAAAATTCATCATAGGTCATTATTATAAGAAAGTCAACGATTTTACCTAGCTTCTCATGATCATAGCATTTTGACCAATTATCACTCCCCCCCATAACAGTTACATCCATTGAAAGAACCAAATCTTCTTGATTCATATAGATCGATAACTCTGCTATAAAATGTGTCAATGCATCTCGATCTGCTAAATATACATTCTCAAAATCAATATTGATGCCGGAGTAGCCTTTGTTTTTTACTTCAAGGACAAGTGATTGTATAAACCGTTCTCTTGAAACTGCATTATGCAAAAAAGCATGTGTAAGATCTATATCAAAGGCATTAGATATTAATGGCCATAGGGTTAATCCTTTCTCTTTTGTCCATTTAATGTATTCATCAGAGGGTTTACCAACAAAATCACCATTTGCATTTGATAGTTCATACCATGTCGGCGAAATCACATTTAAGTTAGGCATATCAGATATCGTACTAGTATCCGGATTATAGCTATAGACTGCTTCCCATGTCATTACAATTTTGCTAGGTGACTCTTTTTTTGAAATAATGGTTTCCCTTTTTTTACCCTCACTAATCGAACTTTCTGGGAAGATAGAATTATCAGTCAAGCCATAGACATTCTCATTTGTTAACACCAAAACTGAGTTATCATCTAAGTTAAATACAAAAACTGGCTTATTTTTGATATTGGCAACAATCTGTGTCTTTTCAAACAAGTTTTTTAGCTTGTATAGAAAATCAAGGCTATACTGTTTTGTTTGATAATGCATGAGTGCTTCTGTGGAATCGAATAACTTGATTTCTTCATTAGAAGAATAAATACGGTAAGGTAAATAACGATTCATAACAATTAAGCTACCACCTGATTGATATGGAAATTCATAAAAACCAAGAGCTTCTCCTTCATTAATCTTAGTTAGAGCTGATAAATCAATATAAATAGCTTCATTTACTTGAATGATTTCAACTCTATGATCAATAAGCTTTGAATCTATTTTTACGTTACCAAGTTGATCGATTTGAATATGGTGATTCCCATCTACAATTGATAAAATAAAGTTATCTGTATCAAATTGACTTGTTATCCACTCCGTTTTCATCTGTTCTATGTTAATAAACGTTCTATTTTCACTTTGTTTTTTTTGCAACAACCAATCTGAGTTTTCATCAAAAGCTGCAATTTCACCCATTGCGTATATGACTTTCGAAGTTTGTAAAACTGTTTCAGTTGAGTCAAAAATTGAAAAAATTTTCCGTCTGATCATCAAATTTTTTTCAACATCTATAGCAAGATAAATTGAGAGTAGCATTGTCACAATGACTAAGATGCTGAATACT
This sequence comes from Firmicutes bacterium UBA6226, assembly GCA_002441045.1. Next base: position 13,512 of record DJWQ01000110.1, read on the forward strand.
GCAAGTAATGTTTTTTTCATGGCAAACTCCTCTTTTCACAGTTTTAGCTGGTGTTCTGTGGATAACTATATTTTTAGAATGTTATTTTTACTAGTTCTCAGGATTCTATCCACATTATCAACATTTTATCAACACTTTACAATTAAACTATTCACATACTTTTATTTATCTATTAACAATTCTATTTATACCTATCAACAGAAAAAGCGAAAATTTCTTCAATTTCATCCACAGTAAAACCACCTTTTTGCGATGCAATTTCTATTTGCTGCTCTACTGTATTTATACCATCTAAATCTGGTAGCAAGACACCTTGTTTATAACCTTTACGTACCACTACACCTAATGTTCGTGGGTTAAGATCCTTCAGACTTTCTATCGGTCTAAGTTCTGAAAGCACGTCTACCTTAATCTCTAAACGATCAAGTTCTTCTAAGTCAACAGGATTAAAACGATTGTCTTTAGAACAAGATGCAACAGCATTTTTTGAAATTTCATATAGAACATTTCTCTCAGTAGCTCCAATCGTTCCAATACAGCCTCTTAAGCTACCATCCATATGCAAAGAAACAAAGCAGCCTCTTTTGATCTGACTCATTTGTTTAAACGTGCCACAAGTTAACGTTTGGCCATTAATCGTTAATGTCTCACCTTTTGAAATGACAGTTGGCCTTTTACCCGTTGTTACAAATGCCTCTATCACCCTTCTAGCGAAGATAACAATGTCATTCTCATTTTTACGAACTTCTTCATGTCGATGTATGAAGTACCTAGAGAGTTGTTCAACTTCGTCGTCATCACTTTCTGAAACAATATCAAGTGAAGCCACAAGATAACCAACGCCAAAAGGTGCTTCATAACTAACTACTTTAGATTCTATTTGATACTGATTCATTACACCCATCAAAAGCGCATATGACCTTAACCCACATTCCATTGCATTTTCAATGATCTCATAAGGAAACTTGAATATTTCATATGGCTTATTTTGAGCCAGTTTCGTTTTAATTTCTTGATCAAATTTTTCACCATCTTCATGATATTCATATGGTCCACTATCTTTTAAAGCATGAGACATATCACCACTTGCAATTACTACAACCTTCTTGTCCATTTGATGAATAAAATCACCTAAAAGCTCACCATTTTTCATTAGTCGATGATATGAAAAACTACCATAACTCATAGCTATAAGTTTGAAGTTTTTATACCGTTCGTATATAAAATGGAGCGGCACCAAAATCCCATGATCTAGCTTTGTCTGCACTTTGAAGCTTTTAAACTGTGATTCACTAAGACAGTAAAAATCTCCTCGTTCTTGCTGATTATAACGTTTAAAATTATTGATGAAATCTTGATCTTTGATAAAGTTGTAACCTAAGCTGTATTCTCCAAATGCTTTGAAATTACCAAAATAGTTGTCTTGATCATATATGGTGATTGCATCTGAAAAGATTGGCCCATGTGGTGAGATAACAATAATTAAATCCGGTTTTAACCTTTCAATTTCATCAGCTACTTGATACATTGCGTCTCTCGTCGCTGTGACTTGATGTAATCGATCTCCACCTATCGAATCTATAAAGGCCGGTGCATGAGGCATTAAGTATCCTTTTAATAGCGCCATTATATACACTCCTTTCCGCTTAAGCCTATTATATCAGATTAACAATAAATAAAAAAATAAAGAGCCACATAAAGTGGCTCTTTGAGTCTTCTTTGGAAACAAATTAACGTTTTGAGAACTGAGGTGCTCTTCTCGCTGCTTTGAGACCGTATTTTTTTCTTTCTTTCATTCTTGAATCTCTTGTTAAGAAACCAGCTGATTTAAGAATGCTTCTATATGATGCGTCTACTTGAAGTAACGCTCTAGAAAGACCGTGTCTGATTGCACCAGCTTGACCAGTGTAACCGCCACCTTCTACACGAACAACAACATCGTATTTACCTGCTGTGCTTGTAAGAGATAATGGTCTTTGAACTTCTCTTCTTAAAGTTTCAAAGTTAAAGTATTCATCAACGCTTCTGCCGTTAACGATGAATTTACCTGTTCCAGGAAGAACTCTAACTCTAGCGATAGATGTTTTTCTTCTTCCAGTACCTTGATATTGAACTGTTTTAGCCATGAGTCATTCCCCCCCTTATCCTTGAATTTCTAAAACTTCTGGTTTTTGAGCTGCATGTTTGTGCTCAGGACCAGCATAAACTTTTAGTTTACCGTACATTTGACTACCTAAAGAATTATGTGGAAGCATACCTTTAACAGCAAGTTCGATAACTCTTTCAGGATTTCTTTGATTCATTTCTCTGTAAGTTCTTTCTTTAAGATTTCCTACATAACCAGTATGCCATCTGTACATTTTGGCATCCATTTTTTTACCTGTTACTCTAACTTTCTCAGCGTTAACTATGATAACGAAATCACCGCAATCAACGTGTGGTGTATATATTGGTTTATGTTTTCCTCTTAAAATCTTAGCAACTTCAGCAGCCAAACGACCTAAAGTTTTGCCTTCAGCGTCTACAACATACCACTTTCTTTCAAGTTCTAGTGGTTTTGCAACATAAGACTTCATGTGAATCCTCCTTCAAAATTATTTCACCGTTTTATCTCAAAAACCCGGGGCAGGATTTCTAGATTACAAATTTAATGTCTGTAAACTATACAGACCACAATCTATTTTAA
>DJWQ01000067.1 GCA_002441045.1 Firmicutes bacterium UBA6226
CTGAAGCACCTCCAACTACTGAGGCTCCAGAACCAACAAATGAGAATCCTGAGCCTTCAACTGAAGCACCACAAGCTTCAACTGAAGCGCCACAGCAACCAAATACTTTACCAACAGACGAACCAATCATACCACCAGCTACTACATTTGTTGAGGTTCTCGATGAAGAGGTTGCTTTAGGTAATACAAAGACACCTATGAATTTTGATAGTATTTATAACGGTATGGAACCTACAACAGATACTGAAATCATTATTGATGAAGAGGAAACACCTCTTGCAGATGCGCTACCAAAAACTGGTCAAGCATCACCTGAGCTCTTCTACGGAATTGGTACTTTGATTACAGCTGCTGGTGTATTCTTAAAAAGAAAAAAATAAATGCTGTTTATACTAACTAAGTAAATTAATTCAAAGCTTATGAGCTACTGTGATTATGATAAACACAGTAGCTCATTTTATTATTTCTCTTTAATTTAGATTCCATGGGCTATCCTTCCTTTGTTTGGGTATTTATACTATAATGAAAAAGTAAGATTTAATTGACAATAGGAGCTATTATGAATTTTATCACGAAACGACTGTCATCAGAAACCGTTAACCAGCTTATTCGTTATCTTATTACTGGATTTACTGCTTTTGGGATTGAATACAGTTTATATGTCGTTTTATATAAACTAATTGGAATGAATTACGTCATTGCCAGCATGATTGTATATGCACTTGTTTTTCTTTTTTCCTTTTTTGTTAATAGAAAATGGTCTTTTAAATCGACTGGAAAACTGAATCGACAATTAATTCTATATCTTATGCTGTTCTTTTTTAACTTAATCGTTGCCAATGCGTTTTTACTAAAATTTTTAACCGATGTTTTGGGGATTAATGCACTGATCTCACCATTCATAAAGATGGCTTGCGTCGTCTGCTGGAACTTTCTTATCTACAAATATATAATTTACAAGGAGTAACTATATGAATTCAAACTCAAAACTTGTCATTATAATCCCAGTATTTAACGAAGGAGATGCACTTAGATCAAACTTTTTAGAAATTAAAAGAATTCTCGATGGTGATGAAATCTTTTGTGATTATCATTTTGTCGATGACGGTTCAAAAGACCATACATGGCAAGTGATTGAATCACTTTCGAAAGAGTTTGAGCAGGTTTCTGGTATAAAGTTCGCTCGAAACTTTGGTAAAGAAATTGCTTTAAGAGCTGGAATAGAAACGGTTGATGCTGATCTTTATCTAACCATGGATTCTGATTTACAACATCCCCCTAGATATGTTAAAGAGATGCTCAAGCTTATGGAAGATAGCGATGCGGATATAATCGATGGTGTAAAAGCCTCTAGAGGCAGTGAAACACTAGGGCATAAATTTTTTGCCAAGAGCTTCTATAAGACCTTAAAGTGGATTACCGGTCTTGAAATGGATAATTCTTCTGATTTTAAACTGATGAATCGTCAAGTAATTGACAGTTTGAGAAGTTTCCATGAAAGAAACGTTTTCTTTCGTGGCATTGTCAGCTGGGTAGGCTTTAAAACAGTGAAATTTGAGTTTGACGTCGATCAAAGACTCGAAGGAACAAGTCATTTTTCTTTTGGTCGTTTACTGTTTTTAGCGATGAGTGCAATTGTATCTTATACCAGCAAACCATTGTATCTTACATTATTTGCTGGTGCACTTTTCTTGTGTTTTGCCATCGTAATGGGCATACAAACGTTGTTTAACTTCTTTTTTGGCAATGCAATCAGTGGCTTTTCTACTGTAATTCTTCTTATCCTGATTACTGGATCGATGATTATGCTTTCATTAGGGATTATTGGGCTATATGTTTCAAGAATCTATGAAGAAATTAAACGCCGACCAAGATATTTGATTGAAAAAAGAGCCGAGAGACATTAATTAAAAAGACCTGTAACCAATTGATTGGCTACAGGTCTTTATTTGTTTAATCGTCGATTTACATACCACTCTTCAGCTTAGGATTGCTTTACTTCCTCGTCATCCTTAGGCGTGTTTGAATCATTAACTTCCAGTTGATCAGTTTGTGATTCAGTCTCATGATGTTCATCATTTTCTTCCACTGCTAGTTTTTCTTTGTAAGCGACAACTTCAGGTTCAATAAATTCTGGATCTGGTTGGCTAAGCCCGTACTTGATAATCACTAAGAAAAGTGCTAATGCCATCAATGAAATGATAAAGCCTTGCTTTATGCCGTATGGCACATAACTAAACTCAAGTACATGATGACCCTGCTCTAAGTCCACCATTAGCATCGCATCTTTCAACGAATCAGGAAGAACCTTCTGCCCATCTACTTTCACAGTCCATCCGAGCTCATAAGGAATCGAAGTGTACAAAACGCCATCTTCCTTTACATCTATAAACCCTTCTATTTTTCGAGAGCTATAGTCTGTTATCACCAGTTGCTCATCTGCCAATTGATCATATGCAGACTTCCAAGACGCTTCGTCAAAGGTTACAGCCTGTAGATTAAAATAGCCATCTTTCGCAGCTTGAACTTCAAATTCAAGCTTGATTTCAGTTCCTTCCTCTAAGACACCTAAATCAATAATTAAACCTCTTCTGGTTTCATACTCAACAGGCGTTCCACCCGCTATTGAAACCTTTGTTTTATAAGAGCGATTGGCATACATGGTTAAATACATCTGCTTCGTTTCAGGCGCGTTAAAGGTTAGTACAGCATTGCCCACTGCAGAAGCATCAAGGTTCTTATATGAGTATCTTAGATCATTGCTTAGATTTGTGCGTTCCATATTGACGTAGGTTTCAGTGGCGATTGGAACGTTAGTATAAAGCTTGTAGTCTTGACCTAGTGCAGCTTTTAAGAACTCTTCTTGTGCAAGAAACGGATTAGATACGTTGCCATTCCAATTATAGGTATCGTAGTTAACTCTAAACCCTAGTGACAGTGGGTAATTATTTTGATAGATTGAAACCTTCTCTTCTGAAATATAAGGACGATAACCCACGTTATTATCTGTACCCTGGCTGCCTCTAGCTATCAGATATTTAACATTGAGCATACCATTAACTAGAGGCGTACTCGCTGCATATAAATACCTATTTGAAGCTGGAGAAGCCGCAAGACCAAGCGTTTTTAGATAACTTGTTACGTTGGCGTTAACGGTAGAAGAAAACATCGAGACACCTCTATAGCCATATAGGGCAGGGTCGTTTGTAGAATACCATTTAATCATATCCATACGATAAAAATCATCATCTGCGCTGTAGACCTTTTTAATTGCTGATTTGACATCATCCTCTAAATATGGATAACTGGCTCTTGTAGAGCTTCCTGTTGTAGAAGTACCTAAAATAGCTGACAATAAAGCTTCACTTAGTAACAGTATTGAAAAAAGAATCACATAAAGTTTCTTTCGAATAACTTGATAGCGATAAAGCATGATTACCAAACCATATAGTACCACAGCCCCTAAAGTTGCATATAATACTGCGTTTTTTAAAGCAATGCTTTCATTTACAAGTAAATAAATGACGAATCCAGCTAAAATGCCCCATACCTGTTTTGTTCTAATTTCTTCAAAATGTTCAAAGCCTTTATACGCCATTGTTAATATAACAAAAGAAAATACAAATGCAAAACGATATGGCACTTCATTTGGAAAGTGGAATGCGTGCCAAATATAATTTAAGTAATTGATATTAAAACTTGCAATTAAAAACACAATTAGTGCACTGTGTAATACTTTTTCTTTTATCTTTATACGATTTGAAAGGTAATAAACTGGTAACATTAATAAAGCTAAGAAGCTACTAAAGATGTTCGGCAAACCACTTTTTACAGTTGGTTGTACGCCAACTAAGAGATTGTTCAATATTTCTAAGGTTGTAAAATACGTTTGAAAACTGGTTGGTTTTGAACCTTCTATAGCATGTGAAAGCTGTAGGCCTCTAAAAGCTGGTAGCAATACGACAGCAGATAATCCAACTGCAATAAAGGAATAAATAGCGATCTGAACCGTTCTATTAAAAAAATGACTAAAATTGAACTTCTCTCTTCTTGAAAAATATGCGATAAAATAGTAAATCAAGATAAACTCACAAATAAAATACCCTATATAAAAGTTACTGATCAGAGCAATCGCTAGAGTAATTACATAGAGCTTGAAACCTTTTCCACTAATAATTCGATTCATCCCTAGGATAATCAATGGAAACAAAGCCACCGCATCGAGCCACATAACATTCCAATAGTAGCCCATGGTAAAACCACAGAAGGCATATAATAAACCAAAGCCTGTTATCGTATAATCTTCTCTTTTAAATTGATGCTTGAGATAGACTGAGAAAAACGTACCAGCAAGTGCTATCTTAATAGCAGTTGCAATCATCAGAAACTCTCTCAAAAATTGCGCTGGCACTAAAATGGAAAGGAGATAAATCGGGCTGAATGCATAATACGCCATAACCAAGATGAAATTTGATCCCATTCCCATGTCCCATGAGTAGAAGATTGATTCTCCATGCTGTAATTTATATTGCAGTTCTTGAAAGAAGGGATAATATTGATGCCAGCTGTCTATTACCATTATCTGACCTTTTCCAAAGGGAAAAAGTCCAATAACTGCAAATGCAATCATCATAAAAGTAAATGAAATTCCAAAGGTGGTAAGTACATATTTGTGTTTTAAAATTCTCTGTTTCATGCTACCTCCCATGTAAAGCATGTTCTACTGATACTAGACAAGAACTACTGTACTTAAATTGATTTAATTGACTTAATTGATTTAATTATTTTACCTTAACATTACATACAGTGCATTAACCATACAGTTATAATTGATTAATTATTCCTAGACTTGTTCAAAATACTCATTATTTAATACCCTTATTATACATGATTCAACCTGTACTTTAAATCAATTAATAAATTTATTAAAAAGCATCTAATGCTTTGTCACGAATGACTTCTAATATTATGTTAACTTTTTGTTTTTTATGGTACATATTAAATGGAGTTTATATGAAGTGGGGGCTACACTTTGAGGTATAAAAGGTGAAACGTTAACAAGGAGGGACATGATGAAACACCCCTTGAAACTGGGCACTTTAGAGGTGTGGAGTGAATAGTGCAACCGACCCTTTCTTTATTTATTAAAGAGAGGAGATTTACTGAATGAAGAATTTAAAAGTATTGCTTATGTTTTTGTTAGTGCTCGTTTTAATTATGGGTACTGTGGGTTCTGTCTTTGCAGAGACGGAAGTTGATAAATCAATTATGCCACCTATGCCACCTAAACCAACTGATCCACCACCACCAACTGACTTACCGGTTTTAAATCTATCTGTATTCCCTGACCCTTCTGGGAGTGTTGAGGGATATGTCACTGAAGAAGGTCGCTGGATTTTTGACATTTTCAGTTGGAAGTATTTTTGGAAAATTGATTCACATACAGCACATATTACTGCAATAGATACTGATAAGTTTGTATTCGAAAAATGGCAACGCTACACAATAGTTGGCGGAACGCCAATGCATCCAATCATGGGATGGAAAGATACTACTTATGACCAGACTGACACATTTGAGATTAAGCACGATACTACTTTAAGAGCTGTTTTTAAAGAAAAATATCTGTATTCTTATGAGATACATTCTAGCGAAATGGCAGTTTATGCTGGAAAAGATCCAGGATATTACTTCCCTGGAGAGACGATTTTCGGTGGTGCAACTATCAATCCTGGGTTTAGAATGACAGGATGGTCGTTAAATGGCGAACCTCATTCAATCGCTGAATTAATCGTATTTGAAATGCCCGTTAGCGATGCAAAACTCGATATGTATTTTGAAGCCATTCCTACTTTCATGGTTACTGCTGAAGTTACACCAGAAGGCGGTGGAAGCGTAACTGGTGCAGGCCCATATCAAGTTGGTGATAATGTACAGCTTGAAGCCATTCCTAGTAGAGGATATGTATTCGACGATTGGACTTTTGGCGATGATCTTTTCCCTCAAGCATTTACACCTATAACTGGGTTTGTAATGCCTGAACAAAACGTATCTGTCATTGCCGATTTTGATTTATTAAGCAAATACAATGTGAAACTTTATACTGATCCAGATGGTATGGGAAATCCTACATTAGATGCCAATGCATTACCTGGCGAACCAGGATTTAATGGTGCATATTATATTGGTGAAACTTTTAATGTAATTCCAAATCCAATAGAGCACTGGCATTTTGTAGGATACAACTATGAATACATGTGTGAAATTGGTGAACCACCATTACCACAAGTTATGATCGTTAACCCATCTCCATATGACACTGAAGATCCAAACTTCTTGTTTGGTTCCGAAGACTGTGATATAGAAATTACAGTATTTTATGAAGAAGACGCATATGTGATGGCAACATTAGAATATGTTGATACAGAAGATGTCCCTATTCCAGGTCACCCAAGTGAAGATGTAAAAGTATATTTGGATGAAGCATATAATTTCGTAGCTCCGGCAATAACTGGATGGGAACATGTTTACACCTCACCAAATGCATCTGGTACACTAGGCGATGGCGCAGAAGACTTTGTTGTTACATTTGTATACCAAGAAGCACCTGAACCTACAACTGAACCACCAACAGAGCCAACTACTGAGCCTACTACAGAACCTACTACAGAACCTACTACAGAACAACCACCTACTGAGGCACCAACTCAACCAACGACTGAGAGTGTTTTACCAACTGATGCCGTAATAATTCCTACAACTGAAGCAACTGAAGCTGTTACAGAAGAAGTTGTTCCATTGGGTGCTGCTGTTATACCAGTAAACTTTGATAGTATATATGATAATATGGAAATGCCTACTGAAGAAGTCATCGCAGAGGAAGAAACACCTCTAGCAGATGCATTACCACAAACAGGTCAATTGCCACTTGAACTTTTCTATGGTGTAGGTGGTATGTTAACTGCAATAGGCGTTTATATTAGAAGAAAAAAATAGATTTCGATGAAAGGAATTGAACTCTATATTCGTTATCTATTTGTAAAAACCCCCCACTATAATATTGTTTTGTAAATAAAAAGACTCCTTAATCAGGTTTTCTGATTGAGGAGTCTTTATTAGTGAATTGATTTTTAAACGATACATTTATGGTTAAGTTTCTACATTAATCAATGGATTTATGCGTTTAATTTTTTTGCCAATGCTTGAACGACAAACGATGCAACATCTTCTGCATATGTGCCAGTTCCAAAGCCTGCATCATAGCCAAGCTCTTTCGCAAGCTCATAAGAGATTCTCGGTCCGCCTGCACAGACGATCATCTTGTCTCTTAAACCTTCGGATTCTAAAAGTTCAATCAGCTGTGTCATGTTTGGAATATGAACGTCTTTTTGTGTTACGATTTGAGAAACGATAATCGCATCCGCATTAAGCTCAATCGCTTTAGCCACAAGCTCTTCATTTGGCACTTGTGCACCTAAATTGTAAGCTTTGATCCCGTGATATCTCTCAAGACCATAGTGACCATCATAGCCCTTCATGTTCATAATCGCGTCAATCCCTACGGTATGCGCATCAGTTCCAGTACAAGCACCGACGATGACCACATCTCTACCGATATTTGCTTCGATAAAGTCTTCAACAGCGTATTTATCCATAACGTCAGAATCTACCTTAGGTACTTCTATTTGTGTAAAATCCACTGTATGCGTTGATTTTCCGTACATGATAAAAAATGTATAGCCGACGCCTAAATCTTGTGCAGAAACCACTGCTGGCTCTTCGATGCCCATCTTGATTAAAAGCTGTTTTGCTGCTTCCTTGCTTTCTTCGCTGAGTGGAATAGGAAGTGTAAATGAAAATTGCATCATACCATCGTTCATGGTATCGCCATAAGGTTTAACTTTAGTTAAATCCAATCCGTTTTGTGCGCTCATCCTACTTCCCTCCTAACATCATTGGAATAAATGGGTTGAAATAACGCTCTCCCTTTTGAGTAACGCCATCAAGACCTTTACCGCCATCGATTTTTCTAGTAACAGAAGCAAACTTACCTTGTTCGATAGTTGACATGATACCAATCTCTTCGATTTCCATTAATAAATCAGCAGCTTCTTTTAAAACGCCTTGTGCTCTCGTTTGAATGATACCATCTTTTTTAAATTCAACCTCATCGCCAAAATGACGCATGTTGTTAAAGATGTATTTCGCATTTTCGATTGAAAGTGCTCTGTCTTGTAAAAGTGGCGTATGAATTGCTTCGGTTGGCATACCAAGTAATTGTAACCCTTGGTTTGTCATGATCGATACCACATTGAAAAGGGCATCTTGAATATGACCTTTAAATATATTGCCCGTCATATACTTAGTTGGAGGCATGTATTTAAGCGGTGCATTTGGGAAGATTTCTCTTGCCATTTGTGCCTGTGATAATTCAAGTAAGAAGCCATCTTCAGTATCTGGATTCATTTCAAATGCATGACCAAGACCCATTTGCTCTTCAGGCAGTCCAGCGAGAAGTGCAAATTGTTCATTGATAAACTGTGATGCAAGAACGGTATGCGCTTCTTCAATGGCGTCTGCAGTCGTCAAATAATTATCTTCACCAGTGTTGATAATGATCCCTGCATAGCCGTTGATAATTCTTGAAAAATACTGGTCTACCAGTGTTCTTTGCATATTGATATCTCTAAACAAAATGCCGTATAAAGCATCGTTTAGCATAACGTCAAGACGCTCAATCGCACCCATAGCAGCGATCTCAGGCATACACAAACCTGAACAATAGTTACAAAGTCTGATATAACGACCAACTTCCGTGCCAACTTCATCAAGTGCTTTACGCATAATTCTAAAGTTTTCTTGAGTGGCGTAAGTACCTCCAAAGCCTTCAGTTGTTGCACCATATGGTACATAATCCAGTAAGCTTTGAGCTGTCGTTCTGATAACTGCGATGATATCTGCACCTTGTCTTGCAGCTGCTTGTGCTTGTAAAACGTCTTCATAGATATTGCCAGTTGCTACGATTACATATAAATAAGGTTTGGGACCTTCACCTATTTCTGTTAAAAACTGATCTCTTTGAGCGCGGTTATTCTTGATGCGTTCAACCATTTTTGCAGCTTCTGCTTCAACGACTTCAGTCACTTTGCCCATGTCTTGCACAGGAACTTTTACTAAGTCTATTTCACCTGCTGATATGCCTTCTGCAACTTCTTGAGCTGTCTTTCCATAAGCTACCATGGCATTGCCCAACCAGAAAGCCGCACCTTCTGCCAAACCGCCACCTTTTTTGATGTTATCTACTACCACGTTTGGAAGTGGTCTTTCAATATCATCGATACCATCGACACCTAGTAATCTGACGATTGTTCTCTCTACAGCCACGGTGGTGTGTCGGTCGATGAATTTTTGTGTATCCTCTGCAATCACTCTTGCAGATTGACGCGCTTTGTCAACGATACTAAAATCCAAATTCAACTTACTCGTCATTTGATCCTCCTAATATTTCTTTTGCACGGTCTAAAATTTCTTTATTAAGGCCCATAAGCTCTGAAATTCTAATCGCTTCCTTGGGTATTTCTTTCGTTTGGCTCACTTCTACTAACCGGTAATCCATGTACTCGTGGAGTAGTCCTGCACCCTGATGATTGATACGGTCGCGCACAATGTTCAAATCCACGTCAGATAACCCTTTGACTTGGTAATGCGTCGTGTTTTTTACATGTGTTAAACCGTCGAAATGTGTCGTTATAACTGCCTTCGACACATGTTTGGTCAAATATTCTATTAGTGCTTTGGAAATTGCAAAGCCTTCAAGTGGGTTTGTCCCCCTTGCCAGCTCATCTATCAATATTAATCCATACTCATCTGCGCGTTTAATTGCCTGTTCAATCTCGACAATTTCACCGCCAAATGTGCTAAGACCCATGTCTATCGACTGAAAATCTCCCACTGAGATAAAAATGTAATCAAAGGGTTTAAAAGCAAGATCATCGCATGGGACAAAAAAACCATATTGTGCCATACTGAGCATTAGTCCGATTAGTTTTAACGAAACCGTCTTTCCACCCATATTGGCCCCGGTTATCAACGTCACTGAGTTCTTGAGGGAAACATCTATTGGTGTGAACGTCTTACCTTGTTTTTCAAGTCCTATAGCAACTTTTATATGCCTCGCGCCTTTCATTACGACTTCTTCAGTGTTAAGAAGCATAGGTCGTACACATCTGAATGCGATTGAGAATTGAGCTTTTGCAATCAGCAAGTCAACCCAGCCAATTGCATCGGTATTGGAAGTTAGGGTTTCCAAATTCTCTTTTAACGCTTTAGTGAGTTGGCTTCTCACCTCATATTCTTCTTGCTCTTCTTTTAAGAGCAAGTTCTCTTTCATTTGACTTAATCTTTGAGAAGGTTTAACCGTATAAAGCTTATACAGTGGTAATTCAGATTTATAGGATAGCCTCTCATCATTTTTTGCTCGAATCAAAAGTTCTGTTTCAAAAGATTTAATACGCACATCACCGTTTGGCTGCACTAAAAAGCCGTCATTAGCCAATGCCTCTATAAGACTCAACTTATAGCGCTTCATCTCTACTTCTGTTTGCTCTATTTGTGCTCTAATTTCACTCAATGTTTTGGAGTAAGCACTATATAGATGAAAAGTCTGTGTTCCTGATTTTTCAGGATCGAGAAGCTCGATAATTATATCTACTGATTTAAGCTGATAGTCACCAATTCGACTTTGCCACTGAGTCGTTTCTTGAATCTTTAAAATAGAGGCCATGGTTCTCGCGATTTGCTTAATCTCAAAGAGTTCTGTTTCCGTTAAAACATCATCCTGTAAGATACGATCAAAAGAACCATCCAAAAGCTTTATACGCTTAAGCTCTTCTTTAATCCTTAATACATCCGCTCTTCGCTGTTCAAAAAGTGTAATCATAGCCGATAATTTGTCATATTCCTTTTCGAGCAATTTTGCAGCAATGCTTCTATATGGCTTTAGGTTTCTACGATGCCTTTCACCATAAGGAGATACAAGACTAAGGCGATCAAGAACAAAACCCATATCTAAATCTGTTAGATTTTTTTTACTGATAAAGTCCTTCATACCCACCTCTTTCGTGTGTTATGCCATAACATCAAATACCGGTATACCTACAATCTTTGACTGTAGCTCTGAGACAAAGCTTTCAGAATCATAGTAGTAGCCCTGTGGTGAATAAGGATTCGCTGTAACTGCTTTTAACTGCATCCCATATCGCACATTTATCTTTAGTCCCACTCTTTTAAAATAGAGCCAGTCTTTATAGTCGATAAACAATCGAGTGGCATCTGCAACCACCCATTGTAAGTTTTTGTTCACTGAAATGACGTCTTTAAGCGTCTGAGTGACAAGTGCGCCAGGGATTAACACTGCAACTGTTTCTTCAGTAATTTGATCTGCAATTAATTTACCTGATCCTATCGCAGTTACGACTTCACTTAAAGGCACAACGGTGCCATCCTCGTCAACCAAAACTGGTTGCTTTGAGGCTTCTGCTATCTCCCAAGCCGATAAGATCATAGGATCTACTATCGTCTCTAAGCTAAACATTGAAGCTTTGTAAGCGGTTAAGTCTACTGTTTTATACATGTCGCGGCTAATCACCGCTCCGGTAGATAAAATACAAGCATCTGTAATTGCAGGTGAAGCTGAAGAGGTCCGATCCAGAGCACCGTCAACGAGAACATAATCTGCTCCAATGGCACACATTTTTTCACATATCATTCTCACTTCAGAATTTGTCGTTGGCCCCCCGACCTGTACAAATCCCTCAGTAAGTGCTTTACCAATAATCACACGCCCCATAGCTGTCTGATAATCGGTAACTTCTAAAATTTCCATTTTTGACTCTGACAAATTGAACAGCATCTCTGCAGTTGCGACCAATGTCCCTTTTTTAACAAAAATCATCGGCTTGTCCGTCTTAGTTACGATGTCTGTCCGCTCACCATCGCGACCAATGGAAGTTATCCCAACTCTGAACCCGTTTTCATCAAAACTTTCGATTAAGTGATTTAATGTGACGGTTTTGCCTGCATTTTTAGCCATACCAACGATTGAAATAATGCGTTCTTTCGCTTCAAATAAGTCTATTAGTTTCATGCAGGCACTCCCTTCACAGTTTTAAATTATTCTTCGTGGTGTGAACGCTTTGTTCTTTCAAGCTCTTTTAGCTCGATGGATACTCTGTTGCCTTGTAGTAAACCGCCAACACCAAATAACTTGTGTTCTTTTTGCGCTTCAGTTTCTACTGCGCCTTCTACGTCAAACTCATAAGAGCTAGGTTGCGTATAAGTTGTAATAACACCTTCATAGTTTCTCAAGATTACTCTTTCTGGCGATTGAGAAATCATATATTGTGGCATTACTGGAATTTTACCACCTCCGCCTGGAGCGTCTACAACGAATGTAGGAACACAATATCCAGAAGTATGGCCTCTTAAGCCTTCGATGATTTCAATCCCTTTAGATACTGGTGTTCTAAAGTGTTCAATACCCATTGAAAGGTCACATTGATAGATATAATATGGTCGAACACGCATCATTACCAAATCGTGAACCAAATCTCTCATAATATGAACGCTGTCATTGATGCCTTTTAATAGAACGGATTGGTTACCAAGTGGAATACCTGCATCCGCAAGTAAAGCACATGCTTTTTTAGCTTCTGGTGTAATCTCTTTTGAATGATTGAAGTGTGTGTTTAACCAAACTGGATGGTATTTTTTCAGCATGTTAACAAGCTCAGGTGTAATTCTTTGTGGACAAACAACTGGTGTTCTCGAGCCGATACGGATAATTTCCACATGTGGAATCGCTCTAAGCTTGCTGATGATATACTCTAAAAGCTCATCTGAAACAAGTAAAGCATCGCCGCCTGATAAGAGAACGTCTCTAACCATAGGTGAATTTGCAACATATTCGATTGCAGCATCGATTCTATCTCTTGGTACACCACCGTCATTGTGACCAGCAAATCTTCTTCTTGTACAGTGACGACAATACATTGAGCACATATCTGTAATTAAGAATAGTACTCTATCTGGATATCTATGTGTAATACCAGGCACAGGAGAGTCACCATCTTCATGAAGTGGATCGTCCATGTCTGCCGAGCATTGGTAGGTTTCATAGATGGTTGGAACAGCTTGCATTCTCACTGGACATTTTGGATCGTCTTTGTCCATAAGTAAAGCATAGTATGGTGTAATTCCCATTCTTAAAAGTGCTAAAGTTTTTACGACACCATCTTGCTCAAGATCCGTTAAGTTAACCACTTTTTTTAGCTGATCAAGTGTTGTGATTCTATTTCTTACTTGCCACTCCCAAGAATCCCACTCAGCTTGTGTTACGTCTTTCCACATTTCGATTTCAGTGTAATGTCTCATTTGATAATCCCCTTCCTACGCGTAAAGCGCCTCATAGATTTTTCTTAAAACTTCACTCTCTCTCATGATTTGTAACGTGATTTCTGCATGACCTTTTGTATAACCATTACCAACGATCATTGTAACGTCTTTACCTACGCCTTCAGCACCAAGTGCCGCTTTTGTAAAACTTGTCGCCATACTGAAGAAATAAACCATACCGTCATCTTTAGTCGCTAAGATCGATGCCATTTCTGTGTTTG
>DJWQ01000005.1 GCA_002441045.1 Firmicutes bacterium UBA6226
GATACGCTTCATCCACAAACAAATAGTTTAACTCTATTCCAGACCTTGCATCAGATTCATCTGCAATACTTGCACCGACAAATCCAATAAACACATCATCAAGAAACGCGCCATATAAGACCCTTATGTCTTGATATTCTTCTGCTGATTTCATCCATTCTATCATAAAATCTAGCTCCTCTTGCTCACTTGAAGGATAGGGAACTTGATACTTTACTTCTTCATCGAAACAGCTGACCTTTAAAGCAATTGCTTCTGCGTATTCACTTTCTTTTAGTAATCTTATCTTCATAGGTATAACTCCTTGATTATTTGGTTTATTCTTTTGGAAAACGATCAAATTTTCTATAAGTTTCTAGCTTCTCATCCCAATTGGCTTTATTCGATATAAATATATGTCCATCCGGTTGTTTATCCAGTTGACTGTCTAAGCTTCCTGCTGGCACAACTAATAAGCTACCGTTCATTTGTTGGTTCGGAAGAGCAGAACCACAATTACTACAAAAACCTTTTACATGATTTGTATCTTTTAGCTGGAAGGTCCTTACGTACGTCTCCCCCTCAAGCCATCTCAGCTTTGCGCTTTTTGAAAAAAGATTCGCTGCGTGGGCAGAGCCCGAATCCTTGCGACAGTATTTGCAGTGACAAAGATAAAAGTCATCGAATTCACCTTCAACTTCAAATTTTACGGATTTACATAAACATGAACCTTTATACGTCACTTGATCTACCTCCTTAATTTTTCGAACTATATTTTTTGATTTTATGATTCTGTGATTTTATGATTTTATGATTTTATGATTCTGTGATTTTTAACTTATGTAAATGTTATGATTACAAGTCAATACCATACCATTCTTAAATCGAATGTTGAAATTTTCTACCTTACCATCGACTTGTACGACCTCATTTAGATCAACTTTAAACTGAACAAAATCACTCATACTCGCAGCTCTCATGATGAGGTTACCATTCATCCAAATTTTCAACCAATAGACATTTGGATGAGCTTCGTCCTTTAGTAACTTTCCCCTTGAACTCGAAACATACTCTTTTAGCAGCTCTGGTACAACTTGCATCACATCATCCTCTAAATATGTAAAGTTAACATAGCTATGTTCAAAGGATGAAAAACCTTTTGAGTAAAGCTTTTCTAATGCTTTTATGGCTTCTTTGTCGGTCATAGAGACATCATCGAAATATTTAGACTTGAACGATGCGGTTAGTAATATCTTGTGTGAACCAAATTGAGTAATCATTTATTTTCCTTTCTTAAATTTATCTACCTATTCTCTGAGCTTCACACCACAATAGGGGCATATTTTAGGATCAAATACATGTTTTGAAAATAAGCTTAAACAGTTCGGACATCTTCTGAAAATAAAAAACACAAAAAGGAGATAAACAATTAAAATGATCCCAAAAGTAAGAATTATCCCACCCAGTAATGTCTCCAGTTTTGAGAGGTACATTAAGATGCCGAATAATGGTAGTAGTGTTACTGTAAGTACCTGTGCAATTAATGTATGCTTTCTGATGGTCTTATATCTTTTAAAGATTTTCTCTTGAGTCAATCGCATTTATTTCACCTAAATCCTTTATCCTCATTATTTAGATAGCAAATAATGGTATCCATATCTATTTTGCTAAAATCAGAGGTGTCTACCGTTAGTGCAATAGAATGTTCTGGTTTCACCGACTTATCAAAGGTTCTATAGTAGTTTTCTTCTGTCGTCGTTTGAATTTGTGTCTCAAGTGACTGACGAGATTGTAATCTATTTTGTACGATCTCATAACTTGGCACCAAGCATTCTATATATTTATAATAGGCATTTGTCCCATCACAGAGTCTAACACCACGTTCAACGATTTCTTTATAAAAACATGGCGTGTCTATTATGACACTCTTACCACCATCTATATACTTCTTCGCGAGTTCAAATGTTATGTTATATGAAACTTCTGCGAGGATTTTTGCCTCTAAACCAAAGCCCAACATTGCATTTTTGATGACATCTCTATCGATAACGATTGCACCCGTTTCAATAGCTATGAGTTCTGCTAAACCTGTTTTGCATGAACCTGGGAATCCCGCCATTTGAAGTAGATATGCCATTATAATTTCCTCACGATATAATCGACAAAGCCTTGCCTAATTCTATCGCCCTCAAACATACGCTCGATGATTCTTCTTTCCTTGAACACAAATCCCATATCTTCAAAATACCTCTCTGCTTCATCGTATTCAAAATACGAGTGTATAACCGGTTCATCGTCCATTTGTTCAAACTGATTATCCCCTAAATCAGGGCCTTCACCAAACCTAAAATCATCAACAGATAAAAAATTGACAAACATTAATCCACCTGGCTTTAACACCCTTTTCATCTCAGAGATCGACTTAGCAATCTCTACCTTCTTCATATGAAAAATCGAATTATAGGAGTAGATAAAATCAAAGCTTGCATCCTCGAAAGGGAGCGTCCTCATATCCCCCTGTATGATTCCCAAATTTATGTCATTAGAACTTATATATGGACTTGCCTTTGCCAGTGCAACCTGACCTTGATCATACTCAACCCCATGCGTCTCGTAACCGTATGAGTGAAACAAAAGAAGTGGAGGCATACTTCCACCAGCCCCGCAATCCAAAATTTTAGGCCGTTCACATGGCTTTTCTGCGTTACAATATTCTAAAAACCGATACAATGGCGTTTGCTTTAAAATCTGATTCATACATACTCCTTATCTTTATTTACTTCATAAACTCGAAAATTCGATCGGCTAAATCGCTTAAAATTGAAAGACTCTCTTTATAACTAGAAGTATTCATCGAATGATCTGCATCTTGATAGGCTTTAACCGTAACATGTTTTAAACTTCTAACAGACGCAATGTCTTCACTTGTAAAAAAAGGGTCACTCGTACCTGTGATTACCAAAGACTCAAATGTTCGCATTGCCAGTAGCGCTTTTTTTACTGGTGTTAAAAAAACATGTTTGATGGTAACGCCTTCTAACGCTTCTGATAAGACACTTTGAACGACCGTCCCAAAGCTCTTCCCCACAAAAATGATGTTTTTGTATGGATAAAACGTCATAGCTTCATCGATAGCATGTCGACAATCGTCAATAATGAATGGCACCTCACTGGCATCATAAAACTTGCCAACCTTTTGAAAAGCATATTCAATCGCTAGAATATCATAGCCAAGTTCAAGCCCTATGCCAAAGGTATAATAGAGCATTGGTGCCTCTACGCCATAGGAGTTGCCAGGAAGTAATATGATTAAAGTGTCACTATTTTTTTGAATATAGTCGAAGGTTAGTTCAATATCCATATAGGATTGAATGGACAGTTTGTTAGGCTTAATCATGCTGTTCACCTGTATCCATTTTAACCTCTTCTGACTCCGGAATATTAAGCCACTTTGCTATGGATAAAACGCTCCCAGCTATCCCCAAAACAAGTAATGTAAAAGTGGTTGAGAGGTAGAAGATCATTGCGCTAAACATCTGCTTATTAAGCAGCGAAGTATCCATAATACCGCCATGTTTATTAATAATACTTACTTGAGTTCTATCGCTCCACGATTGGAAATACCCCAACATAATAAAGGCTATCAGTAAAAATAAAGTTGAAATAATGGCAACTGTTTTAAGCTTTTTCATAATCGACTACTCCTCTCACGTATTTATAAGACCTATTTTGAATTCTCAATATTCAGTCAAATCAATTATATCAAATTGTATAGTAAAAATTTATCTTCTAGTAACTATTGTAATGTAAATATCATTAAATAAAAAATCTAATGGAAAACTAAGAATCAAAATAAAAAACCTAGATGCCAAAGTACACGCAATACTTTTTCATCTAGGTTTTACCATCCAATTCTTTGATAATATTCTAAAAATGCGCTTTGAACTGCTTTACGCCTCGATCGACTCATCTTTAATTCGTAATTGCCATACATGACGACATTTTCTGAATTGACTTTCGATACATGCTTTAAATTAATCAAATAGCTTTTATTACACATAATAAAATGATAATTAGAAAGCTGATCATTCATCTCCTTTAAGCTACCGAGCATCTTGTATTCTGCATCCTTAGTAATAATATAAAGCCAGTGATTTCTAACTTCAATGTATATGATTTCACTAATTGCTACATTTCTACTGCCTTCTTCTTGTGGTAACAGTATACTAAATCCGTCTTTAGAGTGAATCGCAGATAATGCTAAGCTGAACTTTACAGCAAAGTGTTCATATTCAAGCGGTTTCATCATATAATCAAAAGCGCCTACCTCATAGCCTTTTACAGCATATTTTGCAGAATTAGTAATAAAAATGATCGCCACATGTGGATCAGAATTTCGAATCTCTTTTGCAACTTCGATCCCATTAAGATGGGGCATCTCAATATCTAGAAAAATAATATCGTAGATCGGTTTAAAATCTGAAACCAGCTCAAATCCATGTGAGTAGGAGGTAACCTGAATCTCTAAGTGATTTGCTTCACTGTATTGCATGATCTGTCTATATAATTTTTCTAAATACATAAAATCATCGTCAACAATAGCAACCTTTATCATGAGTTCCCTCCTTTAAATGATTCTTCACATTTATTTTAGCACAAAAGAAGGGTTCATTCGAACCCTCCTTTAAATGATATTTAATCCTTTTACTTTTCTAAGTGTACTGGATCCTTTTTTCGTCTTGTTCTCGAAACGATAAAGCCTATGACTAAAAGTGCAATAATAACGCCATCTACGACACTTCTAACAATTTTCCAAGTTGCTGTTTTGTAATAAATGGTCGATCCTGGAACAATACCATTCATTGCATTGCTGTTTGCAACTGTATAAAGTAAGCGATGTGCAGATTTTCTTAAGTTTGATACCGCTGTTGCACTGGTTGTATCTTCGATTGATTTCATTGAGTCAAAAGTAATAAAGTAATCGGTACCAGCAGCTATACCTTGATTTGCATACATGTAGTCATAAAGGTTAAAGTCTGAAATTACAACCCCTTCAAAGCCCCATTCATCTCTTAGAACATTTTCTTGAAGTGCTTTACTACCACCAGACCAAGTTGCACCGACTCTGTTAAATGAGCTCATTAATGCAGTTGCTGCTTTCATTTCTTTTTCAATCATATTGCCATTTTCGTCAGCGATATAATTGATTGTAGTGGTAGCATTTTTAACTGCTTTTTCAAATCCTTTTAGATAGATTTCTCTGATCGCTTGTTCATTTGCCCAAGTAGCGATACCATTGTTTACTCGGTTTGTTTCTTGATCATTTAGAGCAAAGTGTTTGATGAAAGTATAAAGCCCTTTTGTAGCTGCACCTTCCACAACCGCTTGAGTGATTTTCGCACTTACGATTGGATCTTCAGAATAATACTCGAAATTTCTACCTGCAAATGCAGATCTATGAACGTTTAATGCCGGTGCATACCATCCATTAACGCCTTTATCGAGGGCTTCATTTCCAACCATTACACCCATTTCTCTTGCTAAATCTGTGTTAAAGGTAGCTGCAATTACAACTTCAGCTGGATATGCGGTTCCCTTGATTTCAGCTCCCATAAATGAGCTTAATCCTGCAGGCCCATCGATGTCTACGGTTACTGGTTTAGCCACAGATGGCATTTCTAAAGTTGTATAAGCACCATTCATAATCACTTTTACGACTTCAGCTGGATCAAGTTGATCAAGTAAAACATCCCAAGCTTGATCGTTATAATCTTTTCCTCTTAAATCGATTAATGATAAACCATTTGACGCTTTAGTCATCGGCATCACTGCATTTTCATCTAAGTGATCTGCAGCGACGTAAGCTTGGAAGCCTTCGATGATTGCATCGTTTGCAACTTTGTCTGCATCAGTAGGTGCCGTTGGGAAAGTACCAGCAAAGTCAGCGCGTGACATATTGAGTGCATAGCCTTCAGTTGCAGTATCTGTAAACATTGCTGATACATCTTCAAATTGATTTGTCGCTTCTACTAAATCAGAAGTACGTTTGTTGTTTTCATCGTAAACAACTGTTTTTGCAACTTCATAAGAAATTGAATCAATTCCTGGTTTCATATTGTGTGAGTCCGTTTGTACTCTGATATCGTAGTTACCACTTTCAAGCACATAAGCTTTTTCAGTTTTGTAATCATAAGAGGCCATATCTTCAACTGCAAAAGTTAATGTGACGACTTGAGACTCACCTGGTGCTAATAAGTTCGTTTTAGCAAAATCACCCAAAACAACTTCTGCCTTTTCGATACCGCCCTTAGTATAAGGTGCAGAGTAGTATACTTGTACCACATCTTTACCTGCAACTGCTCCGGTATTGGTAACCTCGATATCAAGTGAAATCGATTCATCGGTTTTTCCTAATTTTTGATCGACAACTTTCCAATCAAATGTTGTATAGCTTAAACCATAGCCAAAAGGATAAACAACTGCTTCGTCATAATTGATAAAGCCTTCTTTTGCAGCGGTTTCATAATATCTATAACCTATATAGATGCCTTCTTCATACTGAACAAACGTTGCATCACCAATAGCATTGTCTTTATTGATATTTGAATATTGGTTGTGGCCAAAGTTTACGAAAGTTGGATCTTTTGTTAAATCTGCTGCATAGATATCAACGGTATGGCCAGAAGGGTTAACTGTACCATTTAAGATTCTACCAACTGAGTTGAAGCCTGTTTTTCCAGGGAAACCGATCATTAAGATTGCATCAATTTCCGGATCATTTTCAAGTACGCCGAGTTCCATTGTTGCACTTGAGTTCACTAGGACGATGACATTTTCAAAGTTCTCTTTAGCAAGTGCGATCACTTGTTTCTCATCGTAATTTAATTCTAATTGATGTTGACCAGCTTCATAATGTGCATCCCAATCCTTCATATCTCTAGAAAGGTCGCCACCTTCTCCGGCTGGACGGCTGATGGTGATAATCGCTGCATCACCGTACACTTTAAAGCTGTCAATGGCTTCACTTGTATATGCATCTACCGGCATCTCGCCAATCATATAAGTTGAAGCCGCTGGATTATCCATAACGATCGTTGATTTAGGATTATCATAAACCTTTGATGGCCCAAACATCCCTTGTTCCATCGTAAATGAAGCAAAACTGTTTAAAATATCATATACAGTACCATTAACTTCAAATCCTGCGTTTGTTAAACCCAATCTAAGGTCGATAAGGCCTTCAGATGATGACGATCCAGAACCTGAACCACCATAAACTGAATCGACGCTACCTCTACCCAACAAAGTTAACTTCGAATTTTCGCTTAATGGTAAAACGCCATTATTTTTAAGTAGAACAAAACCTTCATCAGCAATATTTGTAACCAAATCTGCTGCAGCGGTTGCTAGTGCATCAGCATCACTATAATCGCCTTTGTAATAATCGCTTTCCCAATTTTCTGAGCCTTCTGATTTCTGAATGACCATTTCGCCTGTACCTAAATACAAGTTTGCATGTCCTTCAAAAACAACAGAAGCGATATTAACGATTAAGACGAGTACAAGAAATACTGCAAGTACAATCTTTCCTACCTTTTTCTTACCTTTTTTTGCTGTGTTGTCAACCATGACATAACCTCCTGAAATTCTCTCCTACTCAAATCTAATTCTTTGTTACTCCTGGTTCTGGAATTTTTTTCATAACGACAAATTTCAGAACCGGATAAATGATAATGACTTGAACCAAAATATTAATTGCGTTGGTTAAGTTCATCCCCCAAAAGCTGCCAACAATTGCCGAGATAGGTTCAAGAACAAGTGTTGGAATATACAAACAAATCACATAGACAATCATCACCGTTAAAAGATAAATTGGAATTGCACTTCCTAGTTTGTTGTTTGAGTTAAACACCAAATTTCTTTGAACGATGAAGTTTACAGCTTGTGCACAGAAGAAACTTAGTAAAAATGCTAAGAAGCCTCCCAAGCCACCACTTTCAGTTTTGTAGTTAAAAATCCAAAATGAAAATGCTGTGTCCGTTAACGATTTGAAAAGTATCGAATTGCCAATGTTTAAAACGATAAAATTTGTAATCGTTGCGATGTTACTGAGTAAGTTGAACATTATGAACTCATAGAGCTCATAGTGTTTCGCTTTGAAATTCTTTAACACCTGTATCATTCAATTAGTCCTCTCTTTCTATATTTAACAAAAGACTTAACCAATCCACTGATACCTTTGAAGAAGTGTCCATTGACTATGTCTAAAATATTACGTGTCATTGCTAATGAAACCGCACCATTTGACATTTTAGCAATCGCCCTAAAAGGCATGTTCGATAAGAAAAATAGATTTAAATCCGGATTTCCTTTTTTAACCGATCTATTTCTGAGCTTTACCAAAACACCGATCGTAAGTCTCGCCAAAATACTCTTTGCGTACACCATTTGAGCCAGCGAATCGTTTAGACCTAATGGTTCAGATGGATCCCATCTAGAGGGTGGTACAATATCTCCGTAGAGACTTTGGAACGTTTCATAACTTATGTCTGTGACATTTCCCTCAAAATATGCTTTTAGTGCCTCTGAATCATCTGTCTCAGGGGTAATACCTTCAATAACGATTGAGTCGATCAACTTAATATCCGCAGATGAACTTCCTAAATAAAGCGTGTATGTGCCACCCTCAATTTCAAATCTGCTTTCGTTTGCATCATAATATCTAAAAGTATATTCATCGAAGAAAATCTCTACCTCTGCTGATTCACCCGGTTCCAAGTACACTTTTTTAAAGCCTTTTAACTCTTTCATAGCACGGTGTATATTGGCTTGAGACTTTCCTACATATAACTGTGCGATCTCTGCCCCAGCAACAGTGCCTACATTTTTAAGTGTGAATTTCACACCAGCCTGTGTCGCCAATAGATTCGAATACTCGAAATGCGTGTAGCTGAGGCCATAGCCAAATGGATAACGGGTTTTTACATTCGCTTTCTCATAATATCTATAACCGACATAGATGCCTTCGCGATACTCACTTGTCAGTTCAGTTCCAGGATAATAGTTCTTATTAGGAACATCCTCATAACGCATCGGATAAGTTTCGCTCAACTTCCCGCTGGGATTAACTTTTCCTGAAAGGACATTTAACATGGCCAATGCACCTGCTTGACCACTTAAATAACCGTGTACAATTGCATCACAGTGATTCTCCCAAGTCATATCAATTACTGACCCGCCACTAATGATTGCAACCGTTTTTGTAACTTTAGAAAGTTCATTTAAAAGTTCTATTTGTGATTTAGAAATATTGAGGTGTGATCGATCCTGCCCTTCAACCTCATCAATCTCGTTTAAACCAATATATACGACTGCAACCTTTGCTTTTTTAGCTAAAAGGATGGCTTCATTAACCAAATTCGCATCACTCTTACCAACGCGGTGATACCCTTGTGCATATCCTATTACGTTTAAACTTGCTTCATTTAACACTTTTAAAGTGCTGTCCAGTTTAAAAGGGTTGACCATGCTTGAACCAGCGCCTTGATAACGTGGAACATTAGCAAAGTCACCTATTATTGCGATTTCAGTCTTTTCATCCAGTGGTAAAACCGCATCGTTTTTAAGAAGCACGATAGAAGCTTCAACCGCCTTTTGTGCCAACTTATGATGTGCCTCTAAGTTTAAAGGTTCTTTCGATTTAATTTGTGTTTCATTGACTACCTTTAAGAACTCCGCAACCCTTTCGTCAAGTACAGCTTCATCGAGTAATCCAGTTCGAACTGCATCAACGATCTGATGCACACTATCATATCCAGTAGAAGGCATCTCAAGATGCGCGCCAGCGATGATGCTATCAACGGGATCGTTACTGCCACCCCAGTCTGAAACGACGATGCCATCAAAACCCCATTGATCCACTAGCAATTCTCTTAGTAAATAAGAGTGTTCATGCGAATAGGTACCATTTACTTTGTTATAGGAAGACATCACCGCTTTGGGCTTACCTTCCTTTACAGCAATTTCAAACCCTGTGAGATAAATTTCATGCAGCGTTCTTTCATCGACGATAGAGTCATTTGTCATTCGTAGATATTCTTGATTATTAACAGCAAAGTGTTTCAGACACGCACCCACGCCCATATTTTGAATCCCACTCGTAAAAGCAGCGGCGAGTTTACCCGCTTGATAAGGGTCTTCACTGAAATACTCAAAATTTCTGCCACACAATGGACTTCGTTTAATGTTAAGACCAGGGCCTAATATGATATTGACATCATTTGCTGTTGCCTCTTTCCCTAAGGCTTCTCCTACTTCCTGACACAGTTCTAAATCCCAGCTGTTTGCAATGGTCGCTGAGGTTGGAAAACAAGTAGCAGGAACTCCTTTTACAAGCCCAAGATGATCACCTTCACTCGCTTGTTTTCTTAGTCCATGTGGCCCATCTGCAAGTGCAATACTAGGTATACCTAGACGATCAATTTTTCTTGAATGCCAAAAATCTTCACCAGAAAGCAATGATGCTTTTTCTATTAAAGTCATTTTTGAAACCACTGATTTGTAATCAGAAATCATCAGTTGTCTCCTTTCAAATATAATAATGATTTTTAGTTAAAGCCAACCTTCTGCTGAGCTTTTTTGTAGATCAATAATGTGATTTTTCTCCCCATGACACCTGGCAAGTTCATAACAGAACCTACCGTACTGAGTTTCATTTTAAAATAAACTATTTTACTGTGCTGCCATATGGAATGCCATAATTTTCTTTTGGTTTCTAGAGCATCCTTCGTCCCAATTTTTATCAATAGGATGGAAGATATGGTAGTAATAATGGTTAAATAATGTACCATATAACCTAAACGTTTTCGATCTTTTATCTTATTTATATCCATTTGTTCTATCATAAGCTGATTGACTTTTAATTGTTGATCAATTCTACGTATCATATTTTTCTCATTTACGGATTGATCTTCTCTTCCTATAAAGTAGTGATAGACACAGACACTCATATAATAGATTTTTTCCACATATGGAATAGGTTGATAAACAAAAATATTGTCCACATAAAAAGTGTGCTCTGGTAAAACCAGTTCACAACGCTTTAGAAGTTCTTTGTTATAAATTACAGAGTGCATTAATATATATTTACCTGTGCCAAATCGCCCCATGTCATCCCAGGTTAACACTTTGTCTTCTGGAACAATGCCACGATAATGCATCACTTTTTTATCTTTTTCGCCAACTTTGTCATAGACAAAGTCACATAAAAACATATCGATACTGATATTCATTTGTTCAAATTCTTTAAGCTTGTTGACAACCCTTCTTAAAGCTGTGGGATTCACCCAATCGTCACTATCTACAATTTTTATATATTTCCCAGTGGCACTGGCAATCCCTGTATTAACAGCGCCTCCATGTCCCTTGTTAACCTGATGAATTACTCTTACAGCTGAGGTATATTGTTCAGCAAATCGATCCGCCAACGCAGCTGTACCGTCCGTCGAACCATCATTTACGATGATAACTTCTATATCATTACCGCTTTCTACTAGAGTTCCAATACATTTAGATAAATATTGCTCTGTATTATAACTTGGAACTATAACAGATAGAATACTCATAGTTTCTCCTTCAACTCATATATGTGAGCTTATAATAGCATGGAATATATATTTTATAGTTCTGATTGCGTGAACGGTCAAAATTAGTTCAAAATTTGCAAAATTATTGGATGACCCTAATATAATTTTATAGAGGTATGGATAACTATACATATAAAAAATATGCAAGTATCGAGCTGTCAAAATTTACCACCAGCGAGATTTTAGCTACAAAAAAGAGTTGGAAATAACTCTCCAACTCAATTAGAACCTTATGCTTTTTAAATTTTCAGATGGATTGGGCAGTGGAATTAAGATTTTCATTGTGAACCAGTTGTTTTCTGTAGATATGGATAAATTACCATTATAGCCTTCTATGGTCTTCTTAATACTCTTTATGCCATAACCGTGATAATAAGCATCTGATTTTGTAGTAACGGGTAAACCGTCCTGAAATATCAAATCATTTTCATAGTAATTCTCAAAGCGCATCATGAGAAAATCATTCTTAGAAAAAACGGCTACGCGTATAACGCGCTTTTGCACATCTGCGATTTTTTTTACACTTTCAATACAGTTATCGATTGCATTACCAAATACGGAACAGATGTCCATCACATACATAAAATCAAGCAGTTTGCCATTGACCACACAACTTAAAGTTATATCGTTTTCAAGACAGACGATACCTTTGCCAGTTAAAATGGTATCTACAACTGTATTACCCGTTTCATAGTGATATTCATAAGCCTTGATAGATCTATCGATTTCATCTAAAAATTTCTCTTTTAGAATCGGATCTTGCTCATTTCTAATTTGCGCAATTTGATGTTTGAAATCATGGTACTTTCGATTGATTAATTCGATGTTTTCCTTAGAGGCTTGATACTGATCATAGTGTTTGTGTAAAATATCATTAATCGCATTTAGCTCATGATTGAGACTCATCTCTCTTCGCTGCTCATTAGACGCATAGAGGATTAAAAGGCCACAAAAATCAACTAAAGTCCTTATATAGAGCAAATTCGCCCTAAATGTATTTTCAGTAAATGGATTATCGATAACAAAATTGATATTATTGATTAAGAATGTTGCTATTCCGATGATAAAGGCATTTATAAACTCCTTAAAAGACACACTAACCTTTCGGTCTTTAAATACTTTTCTTGCGTCAAGTAAATAGGCTAAAAAGAAGATAACACCATAGATAGCAAGCATCACTAATGCAGCCAGAAAATCACTATGCTTTATACCAAAATAGAGAATTGCGTAATAGATTTGCCATCCTATAGCTGCTGCAAACTCAGCCAATATAAAGGCTCTAATAAATAAAAAACCCGCATCGTATTTTGTCAAATTTGCAGATCGCCAAATGTATAAAAACATGGTCAGCATCGCCGTTAACATCCCAGGAACCCAATATATCAATGGCAATATGCCACTGATGAGTTGAACCACGGTTAAAACCATTGGTCCTAATGCTAATAGTAAGTAGAGCTGAACGCCTTTATATCTTTTCTGTAGTGGTATGATATAGATGAGACAAGCGATGGCCTCTGCTATAGAGGTGAAAATCCTTGGGATTTCAATATATTGATCGACTGTCAACTATAATCACCTCCAATATACTCAGCCAGCGCACTCATAAATGCTTTCTTTTTGGATCGACTTATGACGAGTTGATCACCACCGACTTTTACGATATCCTTCTCTATGCGTTCAACATGTCTTAGACTAACTAAAAAGCAACTGTTACATCTTTCAAAATGATAGGCTTTTACTAGTTTTTCAAGGTTAGTTAGCGTATTATAAAGGGTTATGGTCTCATCCTCTAAATGAATGCTCACCTTATGCTCAATACTTTCCATATAGCAGATTTTCGTCACATCCAATCGAATGATTTCATTATTTACTGTAACCAGTAAGAAAGCATTACGATTTGAGATGATTTTATTAACCGCTTTATCTAGCTGCTGAGCAAAATCAATATACACGATTGGCTTTACAATATAACTGAGTGCATCTACCTTATAACCTTGTATTGCATAACCCGACATGTTCGTAACGAAGATGATGATGGTATTTTTATCGGTCTCTCTTACTTTTTCAGCAGCGGTTAGACCATCCAGTTTTTCCATCTGAATGTCCATGAAAATAATATCATACTGACTTTTATAATTTTTCACTAAATCTGACGCATCAGAATAGAAGTCTATTTTAAATTTTTCTTTACTTTGATTTTCAAACTCATGTATATAGCTTTCTAATTTGCTCTGTATGGTTTGATCATCATCTACGATTGCAACCCTTATCAAATTTTCCTCCAAAGGTTAACTGTATTTAGCCTATTATATCACTGTCCTCTTAGGATAGGCAAACACACAAAAAGACTGTAATTATGAGCATTATCAAAACTACAGCCTTTACGATTGATTTCATACAAATTGGGGAGAATAGTATGAATTACGAAATAACAAATTAATTAGTGGTGTATTCATTATACAGATTATGATGGTTAAACGCGTCTTGATTTCGTAAAATGTCAAATATTCATCCTAATTTGCACTTTATTTTTTAAAACATAGTATCTACGTATTGAATTAAGTCTTCACTATTTATAATTTTAGTTCTCAATTATTTATCCATTTAAATGCAATTCCAAATGCAGTCATTTTAACACCATATGACATTAAGTAAGCTTGAATAAGAAGAACAAAGAAAAAAAGTTTTCTCAACTTTTTTGTCGTCAATTTTTTATACCAAATGATCGATAACAGTGTTATTAACACTAGGGGCACTTGACGAAATAAAAATGAGAGTAACGACTGGACGAAATTACCGTCATTAAATTCGACACTATTAAAGGGAACAATATTATTGAACGGAACATAAAGTATAGACATTATCAATGTAACTACAAGCTCTATCCCAATAAAACCAATCCAAA
>DJWQ01000030.1 GCA_002441045.1 Firmicutes bacterium UBA6226
GTGTCTATTCTTAATAGTGTCATGTTGCTGATCGCTTCAGCTGCAACCATAATGGCACTGATGCCCTCTTCTGGTGCAACACCTGCATGTGCAGGACGTCCGATTACTTTAAAATCAAGTTTATCCTGTGCAGGACCTTGAATGATAATTTGACCAGGATCGCCACCGCTGTCTAAAACAAAGGCATGTTTAGACATAAGCTCACTAAAGTTAAGATTCTTAGCGCCATGTAAGCCACCTTCCTCAAAAACAGTAAAAGCAATCTCAATGTCACCATGTGGCAGATTGTTCTCTTTAATAACGGTTAAAGCTTCTATAACAGCTGCTATACCTGCTTTATCATCGCCACCTAGGATCGTAGTACCGTCACTGTAGATAACGCCATCTTTAATCATTGGCTTAATGTTTTCACCAGGTGAAACAGTATCCATATGACAGCTAAACAAGATCGGCTCACCTGAAGTATTCCCTTTTACACGTGCGATGACATTGCCTGTATCACAGCCTAATTTTTCACCTGCTTGATCGACTGTTACTTCACAGCCTATTTTTTCTAATTCAGCTTTGATAAAACGTGCAAACGCACCCTCTTTAGTCGTTGGGCTAGAAATTTGCACATACTGTAAAAAAGCGTTTACGATTCTTTCTTGATTAATCATATAACCTCCTACGTGATTTTATAATTATGTCTATATCAGATTATAACATTATCTAAAACAAAAATCCTCAGGCATTGAACCTTCATATTTTACCACAAGCAAGATTGTGGCTTACTAAAAAAAGCATGAGGTTCAAGAGAACCCCATGCTCAAATACTAACTCATAAATGCGCCAGGTCCGATTGGTAAACCCAAGAAGTACCAAACAATCATGAGTACGGTCCAACCTAACATAAAGACAATGCTGTATGGTAACATTGACGAAATTAATGTACCGATACCTGTATCTTCATCGTATTTTTGTGCAAATGTTACGATTACAGCAAAGTAAGACATAAGTGGTGAAATGATGTTCGTCGTTGAATCACCAATTCTATACGCTAACTGAGTAAACTCTGGTGTAATACCTAATTGAATCATCATTGGAATAAAGATTGGTGCCATAATTGCCCATTTAGCTGAAGCTGAACCGATGAATAGGTTGATAAACGCAGCAACAACAATAAATCCAAGAATTAATGGTAAACCAGTAAATCCAATTGCTTCAAGTAAATTTGCACCACTTACCGCTAAGATAATACCTAATTTAGTATAAGAGAAATAGGCAACAAACTGAGCGGCAGCAAATGCAAGTACTAGGTAGCCACCCATTGATGACATCGCTTTACCCATTGAGTGAACGATATCCTTGTCGCTTTTAATTGTACCCGATGCCAAACCGAAAGCGATACCTGGAATTAAGAAAAACAACATAATTGTCGGAACTAATCCAGAATGAATGAAGCCATTTAAATCTCCATTTGGAAATGCTTCAGAAACTTCTCTTAATAAAGATTGGTTAGGAACTGTAAGGAAAAGCATAACCGCTGCAAAGACTAAAAGTGATAAACCTGCTGCTTTTAAACCTTTTTTCTCAGCTGGACTAACTTCCATAGAGTCAATTAACTTTGGTCCCTTGTATTCACCCAATCTAGGTTCAACGATTTTTTCAGTTACAATTGTACCTAAAAACGTCAATAAGAAAGTCGATACAAACATGAAGTAAAAGTTTGCTGTAGGTAAGATTTCAAAATCATATCCTCCAACTTTAATCGCTTCATTTGTAAT
The DNA here is from genome assembly GCA_002441045.1 of Firmicutes bacterium UBA6226. Next base: position 1,767 of record DJWQ01000030.1, read on the forward strand.
ACCAGCTAATAGTGGATCAAGTGTTCCTAAAAGTAAATTTGCAGAGAAACCAGCTGATACACCGGCAAATGCTGCAGCTAGACCTGCTAATGGATGTCTGTTAAAGCTTAAGAATACAATTGCTCCAAGTGGTACTAATACAACGTAACCTGCATCAGAAGCAACATTTGACATAATCCCCATAAATACAACTACTGCTGTAATTAATTTCTTAGGTGTACTAAGAACAATTTTCTTTAGAGTTGCACCGATTAATCCCGTACCTTCAGCAACACCTACACCAAGCATTGCTACAAGAACAGTTCCAAGTGGTGCAAAGCCTGTAAAGTTTTTAACAGCAGAGTTAAACATGTATCTTAACCCTTCACCGTTAAACAGTGATACTGCTGATACGGTTGCATCTGCTTTTGCTTTTGCATCGTAATACGATACCGTCATCCCCATACGCGCACCGATTTCAGAAACGATAATAACTAATAAAGATAAAATGACGAAGATTGTAACAGGATGTGGTAATTTGTTACCACCTTTCTCTACGAGGTTTAAAAAGCCATTGAATATGCCTTTTTTACCAGTCGTACTTTTAACACTCATAATTCCCCTCCATAAACATTTATAGTAGTCATGACTATTATACTTATGGATTTTTAAAATCATGTATTTCTCTCTTTTTTCTCTGAAAAAAAAAGAACAATCCCCTAATTTATTTTGCAATTATCAGAATTTGGGGATTATTCTTAGTTTAAATTTCATCTCCTACAATGTGATATCTGTTTTTGGGACGTCCAACCTGTCCATAGGTTGGTACGACTTCTACTTCTCCGGTCTCCATCATGTGTTGAATATATCGGTGAACCGTTTGATATGCAAGACTCACGCCACTTGAAGTTTCTTCAATGGTGATACCATTTGGATTCTGTTTAAGGAAATCTCTAACCAATTTTAAAGTTGCTGAAGAGATGCCTTTATCTACAAATACGTTTTCTTTGGTTCTTTTTGCAGCTCTTTGCATTTCACTGATTCTAAGATTGACTTTCAATCTCGCAATTAAATCTGGCGCTTTAATCGGTTTAATTGCAAAATCAGTAGCGCCAGCATCCATAAACCGATCTGAGATCTCTTGGCGTTCATCAACCGTTAACACTAAAATTGCAGCAGATTCATCATACTGTTTGATTTTTTTAACAGTTTTCATCCCATCCCAACCAGGCATGTGGTAGTCCACAACTACAAGATTGGGTAATTTCGACTTGTAAAGCTCAAAACCATCTAAGCCATTCGTCGCACTTATCACTTCATATCCTGCGAACTGACAAATCTCAGTAATGGTAAAAATAATATCTGATTCATCATCAATGATTAAAACTGTATTCAGGCTCATTTCTACCTACCTTTCATATATCGGGAATTTCATTTTAACCGTCGTTCCTACATTCTTTTGACTATGCATCTCAATGATGCCATCGTTTTCTTCCATTATCCTTTTCACAAAATGAAGTCCTAATCCGGTTGAGTTTGAATCGCTGTATCCCAGGTCCCAAATATCATGTATTTTATCTTCTGAAATGCCAGAACCATTATCGATAACTTCAATAAAAACAGATTCTCCCTCTCGATAGAGTCGAATCCTAATAATCTTAGTTTCATGTAGATTAGGTGCGTTTATTGCATTGTCTATTAAGTTGGTTATCGCTCTTGCCACCCTTATTTTATTGATCATAAGTTCAGGCAAATCCGTGTCTTGTTCAACTTCTATTCGTAATTTATCATCACTTATTGGAATCTGTGCTCGAATGTATAAAATTAATTCATCAACTTTAACTGGCTTTTTAGATGTCTCATAAAGAAAGCCAGAAATCATATCCGACATTTTTTCAACAGCACTGTCAATTCGATCCGTATAAGTAATAAGTTTTTCTTCATCCTTAGAAAGTGCGAGCAGTGAGTTTAATCCTCTGATGGTTACAAGAGGCGTCTTTAAGTCATGAGCGATAGAGGTGATCTCAAGATTAACCCGCTGCTCAAGGGCTTTTGCTCTAAGTGTTTCTAACATAATGGCATTCGAATGATTTTCTTCAGCAAAGGCGATGTTTCTATCAAAACTGTCAAATAAGGTTGAGGTTACCAGTGCCGAAAGAAATAGTGGGATAAAAAAAGCAAATCCTACAAAGTTCATCACCGTTTCGCTTTGTAAATACTGAGAGGCTATTTTTATACTAACTGGTATATCCGTTCTACCAAACTCGCCACTTGAAAACATAGGCATCAGATTCAGCCATTGAAACGCGAAGAAAACTAAGATGGCAATAATAATTGTCCTATAAAACCTGCTAAGAAAAATCAAG
>DJWQ01000193.1 GCA_002441045.1 Firmicutes bacterium UBA6226
TTTCAAATTTAAATTTTTCAGCATAAAGCCTCCTCCCAAATGGTATACATAAGTTGGTCACCAAAATGAATTATATAGAGTGTCTATACAGATGACAACCCTTTTTATGTATTTTTATAATTAATTTATATATACTGAAATTGATTCTCAAATCAAAACCTCTTTTATTGTGTTTTGTAAGCTTGAGCCCTAATTCAAACAGACTAAAAAAAATCCGATAAGTCACACTTATCGGATTTGATGAGGCATCTTTTAAACTTATAGTAAACAAGGATTTCCGATTTAGAGATAAATATACCCAAATCAAATCAACCCATCTACATTTATATTCTAAACTTTGAAATCATTTCTTGTAATCCTTGTGCCATTTTAGCTAAATCTTCACTTGCGCTAGCAATTTCTATAGAAGAGGCCGTTTGCTCTTCAACCGATGCCGAAGCCTCCTCTGTCGATGCTGCATTTTCTTCAGCTAAGGATGATAAGGATAAAATGCGATCAGAAACTTGCGTTTTTAAGCCTTCCATTCTTTCACTAGAATCACCTACAGTAAGAACGATTTCTTCAGAATTAATCACAGCTGAGGTAATTTCCTCAAAAGTTCTTTTGACGACATTAATGTTATTGGCTTGCTCTTTAACGAGTTCTTCAGATTCTTGCATGCGATTAACTGCTGTTTTCGCATCTACGTTAAGACTAGATAGCATTTGGTCAATCGTAGCGGTTGTAGAACGTGATTGCTCTGCTAACTTTCTTATCTCCTCTGCAACGACTGCAAAACCTCTTCCATGCTCACCAGCTCTAGCAGCTTCTATAGATGCATTTAAGGCTAGTAGATTTGTTTGCTCAGAAATTGAAGTAATCATTTGACTCGCATCAGATATTTTTGCAGTGCTCTCATTGGTTCTAATAATACTGTTAAATGCAACTTCGGAAGCTTCATTATTTTTAGCTGCTTGTTGACTTAGTTGACTGATTACAGATAAACCGTCATCGATCATGGCTCTAATCTCTTGTGTATTCATCGCCATCCGTTCAACTTGTTGCATATTCGTTTTAATTTCATCACTCAATGCTTTTAATTGACCTGCAGCCTCAGAAGTGTATTCTGCTTGGCTTCCTGCACTTTGAGCGATATCGTTAATGGTTTCCGCAACTTCACTTGAAGCTGTTGCAGATTGATTTGAGGTTGCTGTAAGCTCTTCAGAAGTGGCTGATACTTGCTCAGCAGTGTCTGAAACACTAACCAAAAGTGTTCTAACGTTTTCAGACATCTCAAACAGTGAGGTGGTCATTAGTCCAATTTCATCCTTACGCTGTGCCAGTCGAACAAGTATTGGATCCTCAATTTTAGTGAAATCAAGTGAAGCTTGTTTGTTAACCACTGCAGTCATCTTTACAATAGGATTCGCAATGGATAATCCCAATCCCCAAGATATGATGACTGCAATTAATACTATTACAAACGAAATCAATAACAAGGTTCTCACCAGCTTAGCGGATCCAGCAAATACCTCTTCCTCAGTAGCCGTATTAACTAAAAACCAATTCGTCCCTTCAATTGGTTCAAATGCATACAGCAAAGGAACCCCTTTATAGGTGTATTGACTAATCCCACTTTTTTCATCTAGTACCTTTTGAAAAACTTTTGCTACAGGTACAAAGGCTTCATCTGTCTTAGACGCCTCAATCGGTTTAAATTGCTGCATAACCAAATCACGATTAGGATGTGCAACTGTAACGCCATCTGAATTGATGATATAAGCATAGCCCTCTTCGCCATAGCCCATATCATCCGTAATTTCAAATAGTGCATTCCCATCTCTTCGAGCGATTAACGCACCTACAATTTTACCATTGTTCGTAATCGGTACTGCATACATTAGAACCGCTGAATTCGTCTTTTTACTGATCAAAACATCTGAAACATTCGCTTCACCCGCTAATGCTTTCTGCACATAAGTTCGATCCGACAAATCTAACTTATCCCCCTCAAGAATGTAATGTGCTTCTCCCTTAAGAGAGACTACAGCGAAATCCAAGTAACCCAAACGTTCAATATCGGTCTTTAATGAACTCTGTTGTGTTGCCCAATCCATGGATTGCGTTCTGGATCGATTTGCAATTTCTTGTAGAATCAGCAACCTGCTGGAAATTGCATCTGTAATTTTTTCTGCACCTAAGCTCGTCATCTCAGATAGAGCTCGATTGGCTTCACCTTGAATTGCATTTCTGCTCATAAAAATTGATACCCCGCCAGATATCATAGTTATAAGCACAGCAAACAAAGCGATGAACAATGTGATGTTTCTCGTTAATCCCTTTTTCATAATCGTCTCCAATTTCAAATTTGACACCTAAACAGACCCTATCTTCAGAGGACTTTCTCCATCAGAACGCTTTGCACTTTTTAAGTGCCAATTTGATAGCAATCTTCTAGAATTGCCTATATGTAAATGTCTACCTAATTATTATAATAAGTTAACCGTTAACTGTCTATACGAATAGATTAACTCTACTATAATAATTACTTCAATTCTGTCTCACATAAAAAAAAGCGTTCATCTAACACTTCTATCAGGAAAGATGAACGCAATATATAAACGATCCTAAAGTAAAACTGAGATATTTCTTGAGAGTAGTGGATAACTGGAAGTAAGAGAGCAATTATTGAGTTTCATTTGAATGGTTGAAGGCAGTTGATTATAGGGTTTTCCAGATAAAATCAACTGACTCTCAGAAATATCAAAGCTTTCGATAATAGCACCTGAATCTATATAGGGTTTGTTGACAGGACAAGACTCTGTACACAAGTTGCAGCCTAAAATTGCATTGTGCCATTCCTTTGCAACCCATATTGGAAACGCTCCTGGATACTCATTAAAATAGGTAATACATTTTTCTGCATCTATCGTAAATCTTGCTTCAGATAAAGCTTTCGTTGGACATGCTTGAACACATTGATTACAGGATGTACACGCTGTCATTAACTTAGCTTCCAACCAATCGTCTTCTTCTAAAGCAAGATTAATTGAAAATGTGGTTAAATACTGAAAGCTTCCAAAGGTCTCTGAATAAGTCACATTATTTCTACCATATTTTGCAAGACCACTTCTGACAGCGAGGAGCTTATGTGGTAAGCTTGCATATCTAAACTCAATCCCATAGTTTTTTTCGAATGTTTGAAAAATCGATTTAATCGTATCAATTTGATTTTTAGTATGATAAGTTGCTGGTAACTTAAGCGGTTGAGTCCATTCGGTTAAATTAAACTCGATATAATCTGTTTGATCTGGTGCTGCTATTATTAGAAGTGATTTTGCATTCGGTTGATTCTCTTCAATATTAAAGTCAAAACCTGATAACGCTTTATCATAAAAATCATGAGAGATCAGTCCAGCTCTCTTCTGTTCCATGATTTCAGCTTCAACTTCATGCACCCTTGCAAGATAGACGCTTCTCATCTCATAGCCAACCGCTAGAAATGCTTTTCTTAGCTGTGCTTTAATAAAAATCTCATAGATCATGCCTTTTTCAAGTAAACTCTGTTCAAATGACTCCGTTAACATGATTTCCCCCATTCATAATTTAATGTCGAAAATAATTTTTTTATAAATGCTCATTATTATAAATAGTAAGTAGTTCAATTGCGCATTTGTAACTTTTAAAAAAGATTATGAAGGTTACATATTGAATGTACCATCCTACGGTGTTACTGTCAATAATTATTTTGAAAGTTACATTTGTGTGATATAATGTTCCTATAGTATTATAACCGGAGGCAGTATGAGAAATCTTGCTATGGATTTTGTTAACACAAAGTGGTATGTCAATCATGAACGAATGAGCGATTTGTTTGAAGATCAAGACTGGTTTAGACAGTGGCTTGCCAAATATGGACATTCACTTGATGACACCTTTTTTCAAACACCTAACCTATTATCTACACTAAGAGAGTTAAGAGTTTTTTTAAGCAACTGCTTTGACCAATTAAATTCAAATAACATGTTTAGTGAAGCCTCCCTTAATCGGCTCAATGCCTACGCAAATGCATATAAGGCAACTTATAATTTAGTCACAATAGACAATTCTTATAGCCTAATACAAAATGTAAATCCATTAACGCTTGAAGATTTTATCGGATTACTATCAAATAGCTTTATACGGTTTGTAGTAGAATCCGATCTTTCAAGATTTAGAATCTGTGATAACGATGAGTGCAAATGGTTATTTGTGGATTCTACTAAATCTAAAACAAAAAAATGGTGTTGTAATACGTGTGCCAGCCTAGTTAAAGTCAGAAAGTATAGAGCAAAAAACTCATAAAAGGATAAAAATAAGAGGATGATCTTTTTAGGATCATCCTCATTTTTGTTTTTGCTCTATTCCTCTTTCTCATAAACTAAAATATCACCAGGTTGGCATTCTAAGACTTCACATATCTTTTCAAGTGTAGAAAACCTTATGGCTTTTGCTTTCCCTGTCTTTAAAATGGAGAGGTTTGCCATGGTTATACCCACTCTTTCAGATAGTTCTGTTACACTCATTTTTCTTTTTGCCAGCATAACATCCAAGTTCACAACAATCCCCATAATCCCTCCTAAACTGTCAAATCGTTTTCAGCTTTATACTGAATCGCTTCATATAACAACGTGCTTAGAAGTTTCGCAAAAAATGCAATTGCAGTTGCAGTTAAAGAAATTGCCATAAGAGCAATTAAGATACCAGGATGAAGTGCGCCGTTTATTAATAAAACAATGCCAAGGATAATATAGCTGATGGCAATAATAGCACCACACCACCCTATTTTACCAAGCCTAGCGACAGAAGCAGCACTAAACGCTTGACCTTTATAGATAATATCAAGTAAAAAATACGATTGGAAAAGTGCAAAATAATAAGGCACTGAAGTTGCAAGCGTCCATATTAAAACTGGTTTTTCAAGATAATCGAACTCTGGAAAAGATAAAGCAGAACTTTTTGCAATACTGGGAAGCCAAAATAGACTTAATAGGACAACGACACCACCAATGATGTACAAAAAGCCTTTTAGTAACCAAAATGTCATTTTATTCATTGAACTCACCTCACTATTTCTAACATAACACCTCATCCTCCTCACAACAAGTGTTTTTTCGTTTTTCGCTAAAAATAAATTGATTAACAATGTTTTTTTATTGTTTATCGATATAAAACCTGTTATATTATTCATAAATGGAGGTAATTATGTTTGATGTTTTAATAATTGGTGCCGGTCCATCTGGCAGTAATTTAGCGAGATTGCTTGCAAAAAATTCACCCACTTATTGGGTAGGTATTATTGAAAAAAGAGCTCTTAATCAATCTTCAGAAACAACTAATAGAATAAAGTCCTGTGGTGGTCTTATATCAGAAGCTGCTCAAATTGAGTTGGCAATTCAAGGTCTGACACTACCATCTTCAATTTACGTATCACCTCAATTTTTTAAAGTGCATATAATAGATATGGACAATCACTTAGAAAATGACTATCCAAGACATTATTTAAATATCGACAGAAGTGCTTTTGATCGATATCTATTTCATTTGATTCCTGATACAGTTGAAAAGATGGATATGACCTTAGTAACTGAAATTACACAAATACCACACGGTTATCGCGTACAGGTCGTTTCCCCTTCAGGTATAAAAGTGTACGAAACTAAAAATTTGGTAGCTGCTGACGGTGCAAACTCCTTTACACGTAAGCAACTGATAAAGACTTACTCTGGAGCTGACTACTTTTCCATTCAAGCAACCTTTGAATCAAAACAACATTTTTCACATTATTTAGGTGTATTTGATCAGTCTATAACTGACTATTACGGATGGGCGATTCAAAAAGACAACCGCATTCAAATTGGTTGTGCCTTTCCAAGAAGTGAAAAAGCAGCACATCTGAAGTTTCAGCTTTTAGTCAACAAGCTCTCTGCTTATGAGGGTATCAATACAAGTCAAATGCTAAATTTAGAAGGCGCACACATAGAGCGATTTAACGCATTAGAGTTTGCTCCGGTTAAATTAAAAGGATTTTATCTAATGGGCGAAGCCGCAGGTGCAATTAGCCCTTCTTCAGCCGAAGGCATTAGTTTTGCACTAAAGACCTCTAGACAATTAGCAGCAGCCTTTCAACTGAACCATTCAAATGCAATCAGGAAGCAATACCTACGCCTGATTCAACCTACAAAGATTAGTTTAGTGGCTAAAAGACTTAAATTGCCTGCTATGTTTGTACCCTGTATTCGTAAATACGTTATAAAAAGTGGACTGACTTCTTTACCTAAACTCAGCCCAATTGGCAATTATCCTAAAAAAAGACATAAATTGATTTAATGACCCTTATAAAGCATTCGATCATAATAATGTACAAAACCCATTTTTTCATATAACTTCTTCGCTCTTTGATTTGGGCGGTCAACGTGTAAAGAGAGCTTCCCATTTGTTTTGTCTATAGCAGCATTAATCAGTTCAGTGGCAACGCCTCTTCCTGCATTGCCCTTTTTGACACCAATATACGCTAAATGATAAGTTGGTATAAATGCTTCAAAGCCCAAATTTACTATGATACAGATGCCATGAATTTCTCCTTTTCTCGAAGCTTCTAGGACAAAACCCTTTTGGAGTGCGTTCATGATCGCATCCTTCGTTTCTTCGATGCTGTCATTATATGGTTCCAGAAAGCGTCTCGTCATAGCAACAAACGCTTCGATTTCAGACTCGGGTAAAGTGTTGACTGCTTGGACTTCAATATCACTTTTCCCATTGTTTAGAATGATGACATGTGGACCTTGTATTAATTCATCGTTTAGTGTCTTGGCCATTTCAAAAAAGTACGCAAGTGCGTGTGCTTCATCAGTACTCAGATTAACATGTTCGAGCGTTCGAATCAGTTTGCTAGCATGATTACACTGCTCTTTTGTCATAACACAAGTTGACAGGCTTGGAATTTCATCATCTAAATCAAAATGATTTAAGGCCGTTTCGGTATCACCACAGTAAAACTTTGGCATAACATCAACTTCACCATCGACCCATCCTCTAACCGTTTCATGATAAAGGGCACGGACTGTTGCTCCCGTAATCTTTTGAGTCCAAATGGTTTTTGGTGCTTCAATCTTATATAATATTTCTCTCATAATTTTCTGAATTGCAAGTTCTCTAATAAAGGGTTTTCGTTCCCATTCAGTTAAGTAAAATAGCTGATTTTCTTTTGCATATTGCTCATACTTATCTTCAGTGCTTTTAGATTTAGTCCCCTTGACCACAACCCCATTTAGGTTTGCTTGTATGGCAAGTAATGACTTGGTCATTTTATCTTGAGGAATGAAAATGGTCATTTCCTTTAAACTTGCAAAATAGATTAACGATTCTAAGTATCTTTTACTGCCATTGATAAAGATTCGTTCATATCCTTTTGATAATGCCAGTTTTATCAAAGCCTCTGCAATCCTATCGTTTTTGTGCCCGGTTGGGTTACTCCCCTCAAGTTTTAAGTAAATGTTTGGGACATTTAAATATTTCTCAAGTTGTTTTGCCCTTAACAATGGGGTCTGTCCGCTTAGTTGCATATTGCCTCCTTAATATACCCTTTAACCACCGATCGATGGTTTACCTACCTTACTAGTCTAACAAACTTTTGGAAATGATACAAATCCGTATAAATTTGTTTTTACACCCGAGACCTTTGTCCTATGCTATAATAGAATGGTCTGATGACAAAAGAAAACTTATAGGGGTAATTATGAAACTATATCCAAAAAGGCGCTTGTTTAACGCACGAGATAAACTTTATTTATACTACCTTATGATTTCTCATTTTGTTCTAGTCTTATTCTCTTTGATTTTTTTCTTGCAGGAATTTTATCTTGCAGCTTTTTCTCAGGGTATTATGCTTATACCATTTGGATTATCGTTTTATTTGTTTTTAATTAACAAGTTAGATTACTCAAAGTGGATTGCTATAACTGGGTCTTTAGTTATCGTAGTCATTCAAACTAATATAATATTTACACCATTAAGTGGATTCTATTATATGTTAATTCCTCTACTGGTTATTTCTTTTTTATTTAACGATCTTAATCAACTTAAGAATCGAATATTTGGCATCTGTTTTTCGATAGTTATATGTATGGTTTTTTTTATTTCTTCTAAATATCAATTCTATGGTCCTATATTACACATCGATGATGAAATAAACCATCTATTTAGAATCATAAGTACATTAGTATCTTTCATTTCGCTTATTTTTATGCTTTATATGTATTCACTTCAACTTGCAAGAACCGAAGCAAATCTCTCCTATCTTGCTGACCATGATGCACTAACAAAAATTTATAATAGAGGCTACTTTGCAAATATTGGACAAGAGTATTTTATTACACATAAAGAAAGAGATTTACCACTTTCTGCTATTATCTTTGACATTGATAACTTCAAATCAATAAATGACAATTATGGACATCATATTGGTGATGTTGTTTTAAAGGACTTAGCACAAACTGTAACCCTTTTGATTCGAACGAATTTTATCTTTGCTAGATATGGTGGTGAAGAATTCGCAATTTTACTTGAAAACACACATTTGGATCATTCACTTCAAATTGCTGAGAGTATCAGGACTACCTTAGCGGACTTATGTGTTGCGCATCAGAACAGTTGCATTAATTTTACTGTTAGTCTAGGAGTCGCAACACTTACAGATAAGCATCTATCATTTGAAGACGTTATGAAGGATGCTGACAAGGCTCTCTATATCTCAAAATATCGTGGTAAAAATCAATCGAACACCATATAAAAAAGAGGCTTGCATTTTTGCAAGCCTCTTTCTTCATCACAATCATTATTCATCTATTTATTTTTTTATAAAGCCACGTTTTTGCAAGAAAGATAGCATGTGCTCTCTTTTTTCACTTGCAAATTTTTTACTGATACTATGAGACCAAGTATCGTTAATCTTACCTCGAGTTCTCTTGACATAATAGTCACTTATACGCTGATCATATGCCTGAAGTACTTGATCATCCATTTTTTGATACTTATCAACACTGTAAATGAGTTCTTCAGGGAGCCGCTCTTTGTTAGGCGGATCTTGAGCAGGATACCCTAAACAGATACCAAAGATTGGATACACTTCTTCTGGCAGTTCGAGGAGATCAGAGACTTCCTGTGCGTTATTGCGTATACCACCTATAAATACACCACCTAATCCGAGAGACTCAGCTGCTAACATGGCGTTTTGACCTGCTAAAGCTGCGTCGACCGTAGCAATAATGAAGGTTTCAGTCCATCCCGACTCGTAAGTCGTTAGGCCATTGTCACCAATTTTGCTCGCCTCGTTATCGCACACAATTTTGGTTCGATGAACATCACCACAAAACACTAAAAATAACGGAGCAGTTTCGACGTACTCTTGATCACCGCATAGGATTTTCAGTTTTGATCTAAGCTCAGGTTCGCGAACATCAATGATACTATACGCTTGTAAGAAACTTGATGTCGCAGCAGACTGAGCGGCTTTGATAATCTGCTTTACTGATTCTTCTGAAACCGTTTGATCCGTAAATTTACGGATCGAACGGTGTGAAAACATCAACTCAAGGGTTTGATTCACGTTAATTCACCTCTCTAAAAACCTTGGAACAGAGATAACAACACACCTGCTGATACA
>DJWQ01000210.1 GCA_002441045.1 Firmicutes bacterium UBA6226
GCCGCATCAACAACTCCATCGAAGCACTCGAAAATATCCACACCATCACTAACCACGCAAACCGTGACTTTTTGACGGGGCTTTACAACCGAAGATACTTTTTTGTGACGATGCAAAGCTACTTTGAAAAAGCACTCAGAGAGAGCGAAAAATTTGCTATCGCCATGATTGACATCGACCATTTTAAGAAGATTAACGACACTTACGGGCATGACACTGGGGACAAAGTCATCAATGCGGTGGCTGACACACTGCGTGCCAACACAAACCAAGATGACATGGTGGCACGTTTCGGCGGAGAGGAGTTTTGTGTGGTACTAAAAAATATTGCCCCATCAAAGGCACTAAGCATTTTTGAAAACCTAAGAGCAAAGATAGAAGCATGCAACGTTGCGGCAACAAACGGCGAAAATATCCACTGCACCGTTTCCATCGGCGTACTTCTTTCTCCGGAAGAGACCTTAGAAGAGAGCATCAACCAAGCCGANNCAAAACAGCAGGGGAGAAATAGGGTGGTTAGTAACTAATCACCTCTGAAAAACCTATTATTACAGAAACACCCTAAAGCTTTTTAGTGTAAAAAATAATTTTTCACTGCTAAGAGCCTCTAATTGGTATAATTTATTTCCACTTTAGTCTCTTTTAAAATCGATTGCATCAGTTGCTTCACTATAGCATCACTCATAGACTTAAGTTGTTCAATTTTAGTTTTAATCGACTCTGTTTGCCCGTTTAAAGTGAGTTCAATCAGAGTTTTTGCCAACATGTGTATCTCTTTATGTGTGCTAGAAATACTTGTATGCAACTCTGTACCTGTTAATGTTTTTATGCTGTTTTCTCCGAGTATCTTTCCAAAATTACACTGTTTAAAATCTACCCTAGGGATTTGCGTATCTTTTTTGTGCGTCAAATAATCAATTATTTTCTTAACCCATTCACGGTGTTCTGCAATTGCGTAAGCAATAAAGGAATTATCTTTTTCATATGTGATTTGGTTTATCCATTCAAAAGGTGGATGCCAACTTCCTAACCACTTCACGATAGCATTAGCCTCCATCGGTTTAGCAATTGCATAACCTTGAGCTTCTTCGCACCCCATCAACAATAAAAGTGAACCATGCGTAATACTTTCAACACCTTCAGCAATAAGCTCTTTTTTAAATGTATTTGCAAGTTCCGTAATCCCTTCTATAATCGCCAAATCTTCAGGATCATCTAAGAGTCCAAATACAAAACTTTGATCAATCTTTAGTCTATTTGCTCGAAGGCGTTTTAGATACATCAGTGATGAATAACCGGTTCCAAAATCATCCAAAGCAAACTCAATCCCCAAATCATGGCACTTAGTAATTATCTCGGCTACATATGAAATCTCATTCAAGGCACTCGTCTCAAGAATCTCAAATTCCAATTCTCCACTCTTTACATCTGGATATTTTTGTAGCAAGCTCTCTACTTTTTCAACAAAATCACTTTGCTGTAACTGCAAACTGTCTATATTGACACTCAAATTTATGTAAATACCTTGAGTATGCCAAAGCTCTATCTGTTTCATAGCACTTTCTAAAACCCAATCACCAAGCTCTATCATTAGAACATTATTTTCAATATCTGGTAAAAAAGCTCCCGGTGCCATAATTCCTTTTTCTGGATGTTGCCAGCGGATAAGAGCTTCAGCACCGATTACTTCACCACTACGCATATTAACTTTAGGCTGATAGTAAAGAATGAACTCTTCATCCTTTAAAGCTTTTCGTATGCGCTCAAGGCTCTCATGATGTGTACGTACGGAACGGTCAAGGTTGGAATCAAAAATACGGTATCGGTTTTTACCAAGTTGTTTTGCTTGATACATAGCCTGATCGCTTTGACGCACTAGCTGATCTGCATCTATCTCCTCTTCTTGAGGATAAAATGTCACACCTATACTTGCTGAAACTTGAATACTGACATTATCTATCATAATTGGAGCAGAAGCTCCAAGCAACAGACGCTCAAGCACAGGTTTTACTTCGCTCATATTACTTAAATCTTGTAAGATAATGACAAACTCATCTCCACCTAAGCGTGAAAGCGTATCACCTTCACGCAGAGCTAGTTTTAATCGCCCAGAAAGAGTGACCAACAACTTGTCTCCCACCTGATGTCCATGCGTATCATTTACTTCTTTAAAACCATCAAGATCAAGATAAATAACTGAGACTATCGAATTACGTCGTTTACTCTGAGAAAGTGCTTGTTGCAATCTGTCAGAAAAGAGTAAACGGTTAGGAAGATTGGTAAGCGTATCATAATGTGCGATATACTGAAGCTTTAGCTGCATCTCTTTTCGCTCTGAGATATCTCTAGCAAAACCAACCGTACCAAAAATAATCCCTTCATCGTCAATAATAGGAGCCTTATAAGTTTCAATCCATTTTCGTACACCTTGATCTGACAATTCCTCTTCCCTCTCAACAGCAATACGATTTTGCAACACTTTATTGTCATCGGCAACGTAAGCTTGTGCAAGATCTTTGGGCCATATATCAAAGTCAGTTGCTCCAACTATTTGTTCTGCATTTTCCAATCCGGTTGCCAACACAAAAGGTCTGTTTACAGAAAGAAAATTGCCGTTAGTGTCTTTAAGCCATACTAGAAATGGGAAATTATCTAATAAAGCTCGATGATAGATATCTTTTTGGCGCAGTTCATGTTCCATTTTTTTGCGTTCAGTGATATCTACATGTGTACCGACCAGATGACGAGGTTCCAATATATTTCCCTCTTCATCTTCTGCCAAACGGGCACGAGAAAGGACATCTATCCAATGTCCATCTTTGTGTTTCATCCGCAATTCTATTTCAAATTTATCCACTCGCCCTTCAAGATAATCACTAACCATAGATAAAGCCTCTTTTTCATCTTCAAAGCGTACTAACTTGCTCCATGTTTCCAGCCTTTGTGGTAGTTCACCGTATTGATACCCTAGCATCTCTAACCATCTTGGGGAATAAAAAACATCATTGGTCTGCATATTCCAATCCCATAACCCATCACTTGCGCCGTCTAAAGCGTATTTTAGACGTTCTGATGCCTGTCTTTGGGAAGTTATATCATCATAAACACCCAATATCCCTATAGTTTCTCCGGTAACTGTGTCAATGAGAGGAACTTTAGAAGTACGAAGCCATATCTGTTTTCCATCTGGTGTTGTTTGAGGTTCTTCATATCCTAATGTTGCATTGCCAGATTCCATTACACGAAAGTCATCGGCACGGTAGAGTTCTGCCTGATCTTTCCATCCCATGTCAAAATCGTTTTTCCCTATCAGTTCATAAGAGTTTTCAAAACCTGCATCTTTGGCAAAAAGGTCATTACACCCTAGATAATTCAGATTTTTATCTTTCCAAAAAATACGAAGAGGCGCAGTTTGCACAATAGTATTAATCATATCAACCGATTTGATTCTATGTGTAACATCATGTCCAATACCCAAAACACCTATCAGCTCTTTTTTATCATTATACATAGGCGTCTTAGTGGTTTCTAAAAATTCGCGATGCCCATCATTTGCAAAAGTAATCCACTCATCGTTGACGGATGGTGCATCTTTTATCATAGCTTGCTTATCATGTTCTCGGAAAAAATCTGCTAATTCTTTATCTACAAAATCATAATCCGTTTTACCGATAATTTCTGTTTCGCAAGCTCCAAAAAAATCTTCAAATCTCTCATTACAGGTGAGATAAACACCTTGCGTGTCTTTGAGCCAAACAAGATCAGGTAATGTTTGAACTATAGTTTTTCTAAACCCGACTTCCTTTGAGAGTTCACGCTTAATATTTTCAGTAATTGTTATATCTCGAAAGCTCCAAACTCTGGCAATTACTTCATGTTCAAAATACATTGGACGTGAAAAACGCTCAAAAACCCGCCCATCTTTAAAACTTATCGTATCAAAACTTTGAGCTTCCGGCTGATCATAGAGTTCTATAACTTTATCAATAAATTGCCCAGAATTTAATAACTGATTTGCTGCAAAACTCAGAAGCTCTTCATCTTGATCTGATGATTGTAATTCAGAAGGGATTTTCCAGAGTTCTATAAAACGTGCATTGTGTTTAACAACTTTTCTATTTAAGTCAATAATTAATATACCGTTATCAGTTGCCTCTAGTATGGCATCGACGAATGAATCTGAAAAATTATTTATTTTTTTATTTAAACTCACAATTATTAACCTCTCTCTATAAACGAGATAAAATATAAGTTATTATAACGATTTCATCCATAATTTACATAAAAACTTGCATCGCTACCTCGGCTGTTTCATGCTAATATCCCATAAAGTCTTTTAATTTTTCCTAAGCACTTCAGGCGAGTGCAACATCAAAACCTATAAGATTAATCCTTTAAAACTATCACACTCCCAAAAGGCACATCCCGCTCTTTTGGGGTTATCCACTTTACTTCGTACTCTGGGGCTTGAAGCGGAAAAACTCCATCCAAATCACTAAAATACAAAAGCAGTTTGACATCTTCAAGCTCATTTTCTATCAGCTTAAAAACAGGGCGGAAGTCTGTTGCA
>DJWQ01000175.1 GCA_002441045.1 Firmicutes bacterium UBA6226
AAAATTTATGCTTTTTGGACTCTTGTTTTTAATTGGATCACTTATCATTTCATACCCAATGATCTATGCGGTCAGAAGCGATAGAAGAGAGCTTAAAATATTCAATAAAGTCATTCGTTTCTTAGATGTTGTTATCGGGAAAGTTTCAGAATGGGGGCAAGTTCCATTTAGATTTATCATCTTTCTATTTTATAACGGTGAAGAAAAGACCAACAAACCAAGCAGCGTGATGCAAGTCGGATACGAGCGAAATGCTTTTTTAACCGATCGAAATTTAAATTATCACACTCAGATTATTGGTGGTTCCGGGGCCGGAAAAACGAATCTTTTAAAAGTGATGCTTGAAGATCGAATCGCCAAGGGGCACGCGATTATCTTTTTTGACTTTAAAGGTGAGGTTGATTTAATTGATTGGATGGCCGGAGCGACTGAGTATTATGGACGCAGAGACGACCTCTCGATGATTTCAATGGCCGATCCAAAAATATCTTATGCTTATAATCCGATCAGTCTTGGAACTGAAACGGAAATTTCTTCTCAAATAATGAATGCCTTTACTTGGTCAGAATCATTTTACAAAAATTCAGCGGAGAATGCGCTTCTTATAATCCTGAAGGCCCTTTGTTATCAAAGGGACATGACACATAAGACTTTTCACTTAGGCGATCTCTATCGGTTTTTAACTGATCCGAGCTTTAGAATGGACAAAGTATCGACCGTCAGTCAGCTAAATTACCCTGAGATGTTTAGAGGCGATTTAAAACGAATTTGCGAAGAGCTCTCAACTAATAAAAAAGAAAATTACCTTAGTTTAATTACTCAAATTTCAAAAATATTAAATTCATCAGCAGGCGAGATCGTCGCCCATAAAATTGGCACAGACGCAGAATTTAACCTTAAAAAGGCGATGAGTTCAGGAAAGATTACCTACTTCATGATGAATAACCTAAAGCTTAAAGAAACGGCCTCAATTATGGGAAAAA
The DNA here is from genome assembly GCA_002441045.1 of Firmicutes bacterium UBA6226. The sequence goes on from DJWQ01000175.1 coordinate 984, forward strand.
TGATTCTCCAGGACTTAATGAAGACTGTCGGTAATATTTACGACGATCGAACCTACCAACGAAATCCAGTAACACTTATCATCGACGAGTTTGCTTCTTTTGCCACGCCTGATTTTGGAGAATTTATCGAGAAAGCGCGTGGTGCCGGAATTAGCATCGTCGTGACTTATCAGAGTAGAAAAAGTCTCGATCACATAGAGCAAAGTCTGGCCCTAAAAATGAACGAGAACACGGCCAACAAGGTGGTGTTTCAGGTGCAGGACTCGGAAGACGTGGAATGGTTTTGCAGTCTTCTCGGAACGAAGAAGACCACAAAAGAAACCCATCAAGCGGAAGATGGATTTTTTGGAGATACAAAAACAGGCATGAAGTCAGTTAGGGAAGTTGAAGAGTATGTCATTCACCCTAATGAAATTAAAAAACTTAAGCTTGGGCAGGCACTCCTTTATTGCTCAAAAGTTGATTCTCACCATGTCATTATGAATATAAAAAAGGCTAATGAGTTTGAAGGGCGATATGAGCGAAAATTTAAAAATGAAAAAGTGGTGAAGTCAGAAAATGTAAAAGTTTCAGTCTTAGGGCAAAGGCATAACAGTGATATGGAATTTGATAATTTGATTTAGATATTTTCAAATACAAAAAATATGAAGGAGAATTTTTATGATGTTAGAGAGATTTTTAGGAAAGACTTTAAATGCAGAAAAAACGAGCTACTTAGGGAAAACAGCGGGAGTTGTTTGGCAATACAGCAATGGAAGAACTGCCTGTATTGTGCAAATTGATCGTAATGATGGGCACGCTCATTTATGATTTTATTGAAAAGCCATTCAAGAGAGCAGATGTTGAAAAGGTAGTATTTCGTGTTTTAGAGATGGTGGTTAGAAGCAATGATTTACCACAAATGATTTTTTTGTATGGAGCCCATAGCAAGGAAGTTGAACAACAGAAGAAATTTATTGGGCTATTGCATGCCATAAGTGCTATTGGTAGTAAGGAAATCGCATAAGAAGCCCCTCTATATTCATTTTCATTGGCCCTTTTTTACAGTCCCTTAAGCCCCCCCCTTTCCAGCTTCTTTATTGCAAATTTATAGCTACAGTGGTTGATTTAAATAAAGAAAAAAGAGTTAAAACTCTTGCCAATAATGACTCCACTTCTTTTTCGATATTTTTTAGTTCTAATTTTAAATCAATAAATTGGCTTGTATTTTTTAAATATTCTTGGCTTCCTTGATCAAGTAGTGTGGAGATTTTTTTATCATATCCATTTATTTTTTCCTTAAGTTGGCCGGATCTTTCTTTCAAGCCTGCAACCATGAATGCTTGCTCACTAGATATTTGATCTCCCATGCTTGTCTCAATAGAAGCAAGGTCATTGTAGGTGTCAACAAGTAATCGCTTAGTTATTTCCAAATTATCTCGAATACTTCCAATATCTACTCTGTTCAAATTAGACATCTTCAAATCTCTTGTCATCGCTTGAGGGTAAACTACCAACGGTGGCCAAATCTGGAGAATGCTTTGAAGTCACTGGTTTTGGTGAGGTGGCCGGGGCCATGATCTTTGGTTTTTGAACAGTTGTATTTGTTACTTTTGAATGATTGTTCGATGCCTTTTTCTTTGATTCAGGCTTTGCACCTCCCTCGATAGCTTGAACCAGCTCTTGAACTAAGGAACTAAGCATCTCTGCCTGATTTGAAAGGTCTCCGGCAGCTCTTGATGATTCCGCTGAGTTGGCGGTATTTTGTTGTGTCACTTGGTCAAGTTGGGCAACGGCCTTTGTTATTTCGTGGACACCTTGGGCCTGCTCCTGACTAGCAGAAGATATTTCTTTAACCATCTTGGAAACACTTGCTACTGATAAAACAATATCATTTAAAACAGTACCGCAATTATTTGCAACGGTGGTTCCGATTTCTACATTTTTTTTACCATCGGTGATTAGTCTTCCAATTTTTTCTTTAGAATTTTTAACAATACCTTCAACTTTTTGAATACTACTATCGAGCATTGAAGAAATTTCAATCGCAGCGGCCCCACTCATCGCCGCTAAATTACCAACTTCTTCTGCAACCACCGCAAAGCCTTTACCTTGTTCACCTGCGCGGGCCGCCTCTACTGAAGCATTAAAGGATAAGAGCTTAGTTTGAAAAACAATATCGTTAATGACTTTTGTTTTTGTACCAATTTCAGTAATCACTTTAACAATGTCTTCCATCTCCTTATTGCTCTCGTTGATTTGCTCCATAATGCTGTTATTGCTTATGCTAATAGCATCAATGGCCTTAATCATTTGCTCGACTACGGCCTTTCCTTTTTCCGCATTCTCCAAACTTTGCCCAGATGCCTGTGCGGACTGTCTGGCATTTTCAGTGTTGGCATTAATCATTGAACTAATTTCTTCAATTGATGAAGAGGTTTCTTGCAACGAAGCCGCTTGCTCTGTCGTCGCTTGAGAAAGCTCTTCCGAAGCAGAAGCTATTTGCGATGAGGCCGAACTAACTTGTGAACTAGCTTCGTCTAATGTTTTTCCGACAGACCTAAACTGCGCTACCAACTGACTCAAAATATAAATTGCAAGGACGGCACTCGCAATCAGAATTAATACCAGAAAAATGGCCAGCATGATAAAGTTTCGCTGAGCCTCACTCGCCGCGTTTTCAAGAGCGCTTAAGTTTAAACTTTGCTCGCTTTTCACAATTTCATAAACGGCATCAATTTGATTTGTTATACTTTTAAAGAAAGAGCTTGCATCGACTCCATAATCACCGAGGTTATATTTTTCAGAAAATGTTTTAAAATTATTTAGAACTTCTTTCCATTCTGGTGAATTCAGTACTTCATAAACTTTTTTTCTTCCATCTTTTGAAATATTTAATCCAGGTGATTCAAGATTAATTGTAATACCCGACAAGTATGTCGAATACAAATCTCTATCCTTGATCTCTTTTTTTAAATTTCCTGCAAAAACACCATTTAAACTTGCTCGTAATTTTCCCATATTTTCTTTGGATTCTTCAAAGATTGTAAGACTTGAAAAGCGTGATTCAAATCCTTGGTAATGAGCATTTTCAAAAAGTTTAACTTGCACGTTTATAAATCTTTTAATGGCATCAGCAAAAAGTCCCAACACCTTTGGCACTTCAGCATTACTTGCCCCCGCCGATCGGATTTCCGAAAGCATGGATTTCATTCCATCTATTTCAGCGTCTTTGTCTGCAAAATTAACATTCTCAAGATTTTTATAATACGATGTTGTTAAATCATTTACTTTATTTTGTTGAAGCTTTAATTCATCTTGAGTTAATTTTTGATTTAAAAAAAGCGCCGTCATACCACGCTCTCTTTGTAATTCATGCACAATCGCAGATAGAATAACTTGAGACTTTGCACTGTTTGTAACAGCAATGGCATCATTCTTGTTTTTATTGAATTGAAACAGGAGAGAAGCTCCTAATGCAAAACTGAGAATCATGAGAGGAACAACAATAATAGATATTTTAATTTTCAATGAAAAATTTTTCAAAATAATACCCCTATAAGCAAACTGTTAATAATCACCCAGCTTGTCTTTACATAAAATTAATAACCCTACTAAATATTACCCCCCCCCCGTAAATTTCAATGAGTTACATTTCACCTCAACCTCAAGGGTGGACGTGGTGTATTTTGAGAAAATTCGGCAGTTATGGAGTACCTCTTCAACCACAGCACCAAAAGATTTCCCAAAGGGAAGACCGTTTTGAACGGGTACTTGCTTGTCACGGAGTGTGCAAAATCACTTGTTTTTGCCCATGCCGAATTGTCATGATTGATCTCCTATGAAAGACTGGCTCAAAATTTTAAGGGGTTTTTGCCCACCTCCCCGATTTATTAATCATTAAAATTTTAACCAAAACCAGCTTCAGTCAGGCAGTTTCAATTTTTTAATTCAAATTTTCTTATATGGATTTTAATTCTTAGACCGCAGTAAATCACAAAGTGATTTCAAGGGATCACATTCGAGCCTATAGTTTGCGTTTTAATGGCTTATTAATCGAGAATGTAGCTATCTGAGTCCATCAGCTAGAGAGCCTTCTAAATAGACTAATAAAGACTTCTGATGGTTATTACTAGGTCTGCTTAAAGATCTCCCCTTTCTAGATTAATTATATCGTTAAATTACTTGATGAAAAGACTGTTGGAGGCAAGTTGTGGCCTTGTAGGTTGGATGTTGTAGGGTTGCTGTAGGGTTAAGGATGCAAGTGGTCTTAAATGTTGTATGGTTGTATCATGGATGTTGTAGTTACTGTGGTTGAATACCATAGTGTTTCGGCTCTATCTTAATTGTACGATGTCCGGCTGAACTACTTTTAATTACCATAAACCATCCTTGAGATTCCATTCGGCTTATTTGCGTGGATAAATGGTGAGCTTTTTTGTGTGTTTTCGAAATTAACTCATAAGTATCGATAGATGAAAAACATTCACCATCATGAAAAAAAGCTCGATCCTTTATATGATTTAGAATTTGCTTCGGAAGTTTTTTAGGACTCATGGAAATAAAATCGAGATGAGACGCTTCGAGTCGGGAATGTTGCAGGGTTGTTGTATGGATGCTGTTTGGTTGTTGGTTGGGTGATGTATGGATATTGTCGCCACTGGACTGCTCTACCCTATCCGTAATAGATTTGCTTCTAGCGATTAGACGATCTGTCTTCTTCTCAACTTTCTCAAGTTGCTTATCAATTTTTTCAATTTTTGATTCAGGTTTCTTTAACTCACCTTTTTTTACAGGCTCGTTATTAAAACTTTCTTTCTTTTTATCGGGGTTAGAGTACGAATCAGACAATTCATCAAGACGTACAACGTGTTTGCGTTTAACAGGCTCTTCTGATTTTGGAATATTTAATTGTGATAAATTAATTCCGGCCATTCGTAATCCTATTGAATTTTACTGTCTACTGGAGTGAGTTCAAGTAATTCAGCGGCAAGCATAGTGATGTCTTCGTAGGCTTTAGAATTCGATTTTATATCATGTGTATCTTGTGACTTTACAAATCCTTGATCAATTCTAATAGCTGTATTGAATGTGTTCATTCCCAGTCGCTGTACTTCACCAATTTTTTTCAATGCCTCTGTCGTCATTCTCTTGTCGAAGCCATTTATTAGAACTTTTGTTTCAATTGCCATTTCAGGCCAGTTTGATTTTTGTTGATCAATAAAACCTAATAATAACTCTAATCCGTCTAATGAGTTTTTATCTAGGCGAATGGGGGCGATGTTTAATTCAGAGTAGGCGAGAGCCATCAAATTGATCAATGATAAGTTTGGCTCAGTGTCAAAGATGATAATGTCAAAATTATTTCCAGCTAGAAGTTTTTTAAAATAGTTACCTAGATTTAATTTTTTATTTAAAATTTCTTGCTCAAGAAGTTGATTGGATAAATTTGATGGCAGTAAGCTTAAATAATCATTAACTGAAACAATTGTCTCAGATAGGGAAGAGGTGCCCTTTATAATATCAAATAAGCATGGAAAATTTTTTTCTCTAAGTTCGGGACGAATTTGATCTGTAGCATTTCCTTGCTTATCACAATCAATGAGTAGTGTTTTAAACCCAAGAGATGCAGTTTTCTTTGCAAGATTAACTGCAATAGTTGTCTTACCAACGCCACCCTTAACATTGCATATGCAAATAGCTTGTTGTTTAAATTCGTAACCTCTTTTTGTTAAGATTTTACGAATTCCTTCTGGGGTGTAGTAGCGACGAGCGTTAGATGCAATCATTGTATCTTTGTCATCTACAAGACCGTATCTCGATCTTAG
>DJWQ01000014.1 GCA_002441045.1 Firmicutes bacterium UBA6226
GTTTATAAAATTAGATACATCAGTTTTGTGTTGGTACTAATTGTCATTGTACCTGCCTTCCTAGGTCAGCAGGCAAATACATTTTCATATGGTGGCTCGTCGATTTCAGAAGAAGTTGGTAGCAAATCATATATCGCTAAGCAAGCGATTGAATCGGTATATGAGCCGTTCAATCCAATTATTTTGTTAATACCATCTGGTGAGCCTGTTAAAGAAGCATTATTGCTGGATCAAATTGAAGCCATCCCTACGGTGGAATCTGTACAAAGTCTTGGGACTTTGGTGGATGATAAAATCCCTGTAGATATTTTACCGGATACGGTTCAATCGAACTTTATCAGCCCCAATTATCATCGGATGATTATTGCGCTCAACACGCCAGATGAGGGAGATATAACGTTTGGTACGATTGAAGAAATTAAAAGAATTTCTAATGAGATGTTTCCGGAATCTACAAAACTGGCAGGACAAAGCGTCAGTCTGTATGATATAAAATCTGTGGCATCAAAAGATAATATCACTGTCAGTTTAGTGGCAATCGTCGCGGTTGCCATGATTATCTATTTGACGTTTAGATCAAAACTATTGCCGATTTTACTCGTGCTCTCAATAGAAACTGCGGTGTTCCTCAATATGTCAATTCCATACTTTACAGGATATAAAATGAGCTTTATTGGTATGCTGGTTGTATCCTCACTTCAACTGGGTGCGACGATTGATTACGCTATCTTAATGACATCTCGCTATCTGGAAAGACGTTTGTCACAGCCCCCAAAAGAGGCGATGATTTTAGCAGTTGATGACGCGGGCGGTTCTGTTTTAACATCTGGAATTGTATTGACAGTGGCTGGTTATGCGATTGCCATGACATCGAGTGTGCAAACCATTAGTGAGATGGGTGAACTCATCGGAAGAGGTGCGTTTTTAAGCATCATTATGGTATTTACATTATTGCCATCGGTTCTGGTAATTTTTGATAAATTTTTTATCAAAAGACAGCTTAAAAGAGGAGGCATAAAACATGAAGCTTATGAAGAATAGATTTGTTAAACAAACCATTGCTATTATTGCTGTATTTGGACTTATTACATCTGGAATGGGATTTATAACACTTGCACAAGAAGTGAAGGGCAATAAGGATGAAACGGTTTATTTTGATTTGAATGCATATGGACGACTAACCAAAGCCATTGTCGTTAATGCATTTGATATGGAAAATCAGCCAAAGGGTCAAGAATTGATCGATTATGGACAATACACAGATGTCATCAATCTATCGACGCTTGATCAGACCCGTGTTGATGAAGATCGGGTCACCATCTCAATCGGTCAAACTGAAATGAGGACACCTGATCGACTTTATTATCAAGGCACCTTAAAAGATCCTGTTAATCCGTGGGTAATTGATATACATTACTTTTTAGACGGTACAGAAGCAACACCAGAATCGCTTTCCGGTGCAAAAGGAGCGCTTGAGCTTCGGATTGAAGTGAAGCCTAACCCGATTTCGTTAAAGCGATTTGCAGATCGTTATACACTACAAGCGCTTGTCGTGCTGGATACACAAGTAGCAAGTCACATCGAAGTGGAGGGTGCGACGATAGTTACAGTGGGTAGTAACAAACAGATCGCGATGACGGTTTTACCTAAACAAGCACAATCATGTACGATAAAAGCAGATGTTCACGATTTTAAAATGGCAGGAATATCTCTGACGGGCACAGAGTTATCATTGGGACTCGACATAGATACAAAATCAATCACAGAGGGTGTGACTGAAATGGTAAACGGCTCTAATGAACTTGTAAAGGGAACACGTCAACTGTTAGAAGGGATGAATGAAAGTGCCTCTGCAGTTCAATCACTTGACAATGGTATGAACAAAATTGTCTCGAGTGGTAGTGAGCTCTCATCTGGTAACGATCAAATAGGAAATAGTCTCGAGCAGCTAAAAGCAGCTAGCGAAGCAATCACTGGTGGGATCGATGGTTTAGAGCAGCAATTTGCTTCTGTAAGTGAAGAGAGCGAAGCCATTAAGGTACTCGCGACTCAGTTGACTCAAAGTGAAGATCAAAGTATTCAAGCTTTGGCAAAAGCGTATTTGGGACAACAAATGTTAATCGATGGCAGTCTAGGCGCATTAGGTGAACTCTTGTCAGGAAGTCAAGCGGTAAGCGTTGGTCTTGATCAGATGAGTATTGCGCACTCTGGGTATACGGAGGGTTTTAAATCCTATTTATTGGGAATAGATAATTTCAGTGCGGCATTGTCTCGATTTAACACTAGCTTTTCTGAAGTGCCTAACTCAATGGATACACTTCTTAATGGACAAATTGCATTAAACAACGGCTTGATAGAAGCACGCAATCAGCTTACTGAAATGATGGATCAACTGCCAATTCCTGAAGATGAAGATGGTGCTGCCATCAACTCATACGTAGACGATCGCAATACACCAAACAGCGTTCAATTTATTATGAAAACACCAAGCATCGAATACGAGATTGTTAAGGACATCCAACCGATTAAAGAAGAGAAAAAAGGATTCTGGGATCGTGTGAAAGCGTTGTTTTAGTGAGAATTATTAGTCATACTCTGATAGAAAAATGAATAGTATTTTGTCTACAATCTTAAGCGTTATTTTTTAATAACGCTTTTTTTATTTAGCCACAATCTCGCTTTTTATTGCATTTATTGGTGTTTTTAAAAGAATCAAAATAAAAAAAATTTCCCATATAACACCTCTAAACGTGAGCATTTTTCAGAATTGTGGTTTTTACTGTATTCTGGGTATAAAAAAAAAGCCAATGTTTTTCTTGACAATGTGAAACCGGTTTCCTACAATGAGGATGATGGGAGGTGATTCTACGGGAAAGGGAACAAAAAAAGAGATCAAGCAACATATTTTGGCACAATCAGCGCAATTGGTGTCTTTGTATTCAAATCTTTACAAGGACTCTGAAAGGGAACTTGAAGCGCTACTTGATATAATGACGGATGCTGTTTGGCAAAGACGAGCGGCCTTAAAAAAGCTTGATTTAGAGGAGACAAAATGGGTCAATTCCGCAAAAACTGTAGGGATGATGCTTTATGTTGATCTCTTTGCTGAAAGCATTGAAGGGCTTACAGATAAACTCGATTATCTCGAAGCACTGGGCATTACATTGATTCATCTGATGCCAATTTTGGAGAAACGCGTAGGTGAAAATGACGGCGGTTATGCAGTTAAAAACTACAGGGAAATTGATCCGCAGATTGGTGATATGACTCAGTTCAATCAACTTGTCAGTCAACTACATAAGCGTGGGATGCGCATTTGCATTGATTATGTAATCAATCATACTGCCAATGATCACGAATGGGCTTTAAAAGCTATTGCTGGTGAAGAAAAGTATCAAAATTATTACTGGTTTTTTGATAATGAGGAAACACCAAAGCTTTTCGAAAAGACGCTAAATCAAGTTTTTCCAACTGTAGCTCCTGGAAATTTCACTTATCTTAAAGAAGTGGAAAAATGGGTGATGACAACTTTTTATCCATTCCAATGGGACCTAAATTATCAAAATCCAATCGTACTAAATGAAATGATCGACAATCTTTTGTTTTTAGCCAATCAAGGCGTTGATATGATTCGACTCGATGCGATTCCATATATTTGGAAAGCGCTCGGTACCAACTCGCGCAATATGCCAGAGGCGCATCATATTTTAAAGGTTTTTAGAGAAGTCATTTCAATTTGTGCACCTTCTGTCGCACTCCTTGGTGAAGCCATAGTAAGTCCTGAAACCATTTTGACCTATTTTGGTGACGCATCAAGTCCAGAATGTCATGTTCTCTATAATGCAAGCTATATGGTTGAAATTTGGAATGCCATCGCAACTCGAGACGCAAGGCATATTGCTTTAATGCCTCATTTTAAGTCAGTGAAGGGTGGTAGTTGGATTAACTATGCGAGATGCCATGATGACATCGGGTGGGGACTGGATGAAAATAGGATACGGCAGCTTGGGTTTGATTATTTTGCACACAAGAACTACTTAATTGATTTTTATTATGGCATTCTAAAAGATAGCTTTTCAACAGGAGAATTATACGAGTATGATCCTCTAACCGGAGATGCGCGTAATTCTGGGACATTAGCGAGCTTAGCAGGATTAGAAAAAGCGTTGGCAACGAATGACCGATATATGAAAGAACTCAGTTTTAAAAGAATTGAGCTTATTCATGCACTTTTTATCCTAAAGCAAGGCATACCGATGATTTATGCAGGTGATGAACTAGGGCAGTTAAACAACTATTCTTATAAATCGGATGCTCACAAAGCACATGATTCAAGATGGTTGCATAGAGGGGCTCACGAGCTTCGTCTGCTAACTGGCGGTAACAAAATTCATAGACTTGTCTATGAACGCATTAAATCGTTGATCGCATTTCGCAAGAATCTTTTATCGAACATAGAAATCCTAGAGGAAGGACTTTTTCATATTGGAAATGAACATCTTTTAGGTCGAAGCTGGAAGGTTGATCATCCAGAGCAACCCTTTATACAGCTGTTTAATTTTTCTGAAGACCGTCAATGGCTCTATACGTCTGACTTAAAGCGCAACGACTGGCATGGTATCTGGGTGGATCAATTGACGGGAAAAGAATTCGATTTTGAAGAAAATACAATTCTTTTGGGACCTTATGAATATTTTTTGCTAAAGTACAAAAAATAGTATTGCATTTGTGAAACCGGTTTCCTATAATAGAATTAACAGATTATTCAGAATTGATTCTGGGTATAGTACCAAATGGTGAACTTAATAAAATCCAAAAGGGGGATTAAAATGAGAAAGAATTTAGCGTTACTTATGGTTTTTGTGCTAGTTATTTCAATGTTCGCTGGATGTGCTAAGAAAGAAGAAGCACAAGAAGTCGTTATTTACCAAAACAAGGTTGAAATCAATGATCAATTAACCGCATTTGCAGCAGCATATACTGCAGAAACTGGTGTTAAGGTCACTGTTAAAACATCTGGTGGAGATACACCATATGCTGAAACCTTGAAAGCAGAGTTCCAATCAGATCGTCAACCAGATATCTTCGTTATCGAAGGTTTAGGTGGTTACAAAACTTGGGAAACTAAACTAGTACCATTTGAAGGTGATGAGTGGATTAACCTTACTGACCTTGAATTTGTCGTAGATGGCAAAGTTTACGGGTTCCCAGTAGCAGTTGAAGCTTGGGGTATGGCGTATAACGCTGATTTACTAGCTAAAGCTGGTGTTGATCCTGAGAGTTTAACTTCTCAAGCGGGTTATAAAGCAGCATTTGAAAAAATTGATGCTATGAAGGACGAATTGGGAATCGATTCTGTTGTCGCTATGGCAGCAGGTCCTGATATGAGATGGGTTACTGGTCTTCATAACTTCAATGGCTACTTGTCAGCTGGCTTACCATATGGTGATACTACTGTTTTAGATAAACTAAACAATGGTGAAGCAGATATGGATCGCTTAACACAATATGCTGATTGGGTAGAATTATTGTTCCAATACTCAGACAAAACGGTCTTGTTAACAGGTAACTATGATGCTCAAGTTGGACAATTTGCAACTCAAAAATCTGTATTTATTCATCAAGGCAACTGGATAGATCCATGGTTAGTATCAAATGGTGTTACATTCCCAATGGCATTTGCGCCACATGCATCTGTTGCAGGCACACTTGATAGTATCTTTATAGGTGCACCTTCGTTCTACGTTCTTAACAAAGACAGCAAGAACTTAGATGCGGCTAAAGCATTCTTAAACTACATGGCTACTAATGAAAAAGGTCATGAATATATGGTTAACCAAGCAAAAATGGTACCTGCGTTTAATAACGTTACTTTAAAACCTGATACACCGCTTTCAGCAAACGTTACTGAGTGGCTAGCAAAAGGTAAAATGTACACTTGGTTACAAAATGATATGCCAGATGGATTTGGTATGGGAACGATAGCTCCAATCTATGAAAGCTTCGCTAAAGGCGATATCTCCAAACAAGAATTTATCGATCAAATTGCAGCGAAGATTGCTGAGCTCAAATAGAGCTTTGAAATTAACTGAAAAGGGTGTTTCAAACACCCTTTTTTTTATAAGTTGCACATGAGCTGATCGGTACTTGTGACCAGAAGGAGAGAATATGAAAAAGCAAAAGAAGGATACACTAGTATTTTGGTTGTTTCTCGCTCCAGCTCTGATATCATTTGCAGTGGTTGTAATCGTTCCTTTCTTCATGGGAATTTATTATTCGATGACCGACTGGACAGCTGTTGCAGGCATTACCCCAAATTGGGTTGGACTAGACAACTATAAAGATATGTTCTCAAGTTTAGAATTTAGATATTCATTTATTAGAACCTTTATATTTACAATTATTAGTGTTATATCAATCAACGTCGTTGCTTTAACATTTGCATTTTTAGTGACACGTGAGATTCGATTTAAAAATTTTTATAGAGCAGGCTTCTTTATTCCAAACCTAATTGGTGGTTTGGTACTCGGTTATATATGGCAGTTTATCTTTAAAAGTGTCATTCCAGCAATAGGTGGTCTTCTAGGGATTAACTTTCTGGAAGAACTACTTTTGTTATCCGATCCAAACTTGACCTTATTTGGACTAATTCTTGCCTTTACATGGCAATATGCTGGATATATTATGATGATTTATGTTGCAGCACTTTTAAATGTACCACAAGAATTATTAGAAGCGAGTGAAATCGATGGTGCAAATTTCTGGCAAAAGCTGTGGAATATTACTGTTCCAATGATTGCTCAAGCGTTTACAATCACCTCATTTTTAACGCTTATCAATTCTTTTAAACAGTATGATATCATCGTCGCCTTAACCAATGGCGGTCCGACAGATCTCTATCAAGGGACTGTCGTCAACTCAACTGAGCTATTGGCGATGCACATCTACAACATTGCCTTTAAATACAACCGAATGGCTGAAGGGCAGGCGAGAGCAATTATCTTCTTCCTAGTACTTTCTGTTGTATCCATTGCTCAAGTTTATTACAACAAGAGGAAAGAGGTGGAAATGTAATGGGTAGAAAAAAAGTCGTCAAAGGGCTGTTAACTTTAGTTACAATCGTATTATTTCTTTTAACGATTTTTCCATTTTTTATCGTTTTGATTAACTCAGCAAAAGCCTCTTTAGAAATCATTACAGATCCGATTGCTTTTCCAGCAAAATGGTCGCAGCTTTTTACCAATATTAAAACCATCTGGACAAATCCAAGTGTTAAATATGCTTCAAGTGTCTACTATTCTGCGATTATTACTGCATTTTCACTGATATTGATTGCAGTAACTTCTGCAATGGCAGCATGGGTATTGGTAAGGAGAAAATCTAGAAGTTCAACAATCATATTTTTGATTTTTATAAGTGGTTTGATTATTCCTTTCCAAGTGGTTATGTTCCCATTGGTATCGTTATTTAGAAACATTTATGAAGTAACTGGCATTAGGATGCTCAGAACGGTACATGGTATGATCTTTGCTTATATTGGATTTGGTGCACCGCTTGCAGTATTCATGTTCCACGGATTTATCAAATCGATACCGTTTGAGCTAGAAGAAGCTGCCGTAATAGATGGTTGCTCTAAACCACAGATTTTCTTTAAGATTATTTTACCAATATTAAAACCAATTTTTGTGACCATCAGTATTTTAAATGCAATATGGATTTGGAATGATTTCTTATTGCCTTCGCTCATTTTAGGTGTTGGACAAGAGGTTCAAACGATTCCACTAGCGATCCGGGCATTTGCAGGCTCCTTTGTTAAACAATGGGACTTGATTATGACAGCAGTTCTCATGGCAGCATTCCCGATAATTGTAGGCTTTATAATAGGGCAAAAACACATCATCAAAGGTATGGTATCAGGCTCCATCAAGTGATATAGTCTAATAAGTAGGAATATTTATATGACGTAATAGTTATGGAGGTAGATGTGAAAATAACGATCAACGAGATAGCAAGAAGAGCAGGTGTTTCAAAGGCAACGGTTTCAAGAGTGCTCAATAATTCGAAACCCGTTAGCGACGAAATTCGTTCTCGCGTATTAGCGGTTATTGAAGACACCAATTTCAAACCCAATGCAGTGGCTAGAAGTCTGTCGCTTAGAAAGTCTCATCTGATCGGCATTATCATACCTGATTTATCAAATCCTGTTTTTTCAAGAATTATCTCTGGTATCGAATCGCAGATTAGAAATTTGGATTACTCACTATTAATCACTGCAACAGATTTTGATATAGATATGAAGATTCAGCACATTCACATCCTAAAAGACAAAGGCGTAGATGGGTTGATTCTGGTGACGGATCATGGTAATGAACAGTTTTTTCAAGCGATGCTAGATTTTGATAAGCCAATTGTTATGATTGGCTCTGAAAGCTATGTCAAAACGATTCCAGTGGTTAGAATTGATAATTATACAGCTGCAAAAGAAGCAACTGAATATCTACTTAGCTTAGGACATAGGCAGATTGGAATGGTACGAGGCCCACTCACTGACCCACAATCAGGACTTGAGCGCTTTTTTGGTTACAGAGATGCAATGGTGGCAGCGGGCTACTATGATGAGTCTCTTGTAGCAGAAGGGTGGTATTCCTTCGATGATGGTTATCGTGCTATGGAGCTTCTGCTCTCGAAGAAAAAAGCCGTTTCAGCAGTATTTTGTGCCTGTGACCTTATGGCAATTGGTGCAATTAGGTATGCTACTGAGCAGCGAATTAATGTGCCAGAAGAAATTTCAGTTGTTGGATTTGACGATGTAGATATTGCAAGAATGTATGCACCGTCGTTAACTACCATTAAACAACCGTTTGAAGAATCCGGAGAATTGGCCATAGACGAGCTGATCGAGATGATTGAGAATAAAGATCGTCCGATAAAAAATAGTCATCATATTCTTAAACATCAGCTTGTTGTAAGAGAGAGCACGATTGGGATTAAGAAGTAGGACTGTCGATCAGTGGAGTAATTGGTTAGAGTTATCATCAGTTTGGGAGGATGAATATGGCAAATGTAAGCATTTCAAACTTAAACAAAAGGTATCCAAATGGCTTTCATGCAGTAAAGGATGTTAGCCTTGATATTGCAGATAAAGAATTTATGATCTTGGTTGGTCCATCTGGTTGTGGTAAAACGACCACGCTACGTATGATTGCTGGACTTGAAGATATAACCAGTGGTGAGATGAGAATTGGCGATATGCTTGTTAACGAGGTGTCACCTAAAGATAGAAATATAGCAATGGTGTTCCAAAACTATGCATTATATCCGCACATGTCAGTTTATGATAATATGGCTTTTGGTCTAAAGCTTAAGAAAACGCCTAAGACTGAAATCGATGAGCGCATCAATAAGGCTGCTCGTATTTTGGACATTGAATCCTTACTTAAACGTAAACCAAAGCAACTATCAGGCGGTCAGCGCCAACGTGTCGCTTTAGGGCGTGCAATTGTAAGAAAACCTGAAGTTTTCCTTATGGATGAGCCACTTTCAAATCTCGATGCAAAACTGCGCGTACAGATGAGAGCTGAGTTAATTAAACTACACAATGATTTACAAACAACTTTTATCTATGTTACACATGATCAAACTGAAGCCATGACGATGGGAACAAGGATTTGCGTTATGAATTCTGGCGTTGTACAGCAAGTTGCGGATCCAAGAACCATTTATAATCGTCCTGCAAATTTATTTGTCGCTGGTTTTATAGGCGCACCTCAGATGAATTTCTTTCCAGGAAAAGTCATCGAGGGTAGCATGGTTGAGGTAGAGTCGCAAACCTTTCAATTAAATGACGAGCTGAAAGAAGCCGTTAAAGCTAAGAGCAAGTCTAATGCTGATGTAACTGTGGGCATTCGACCAGAAGATATTCGCTTAGGTACAAAGGATGAGGGCATCCCAGGAAAAGTTGAAGTTACAGAGCTCTTAGGTAGCGATTTGAACGTGTACTTTAAAATTGGTCAACGCAACTATATTTTGAAAACGGACGCCTCAAGAGGTTTGAAAATTGGTGATGATATCTATCCTGTTTTTAACTCAGATAAGATACATTTATTTGATGTTGAAACGGAATCGTCACTTCTTTACTAAAGAAAAAACGTAACTGAACAGAAGGTTCGTACACATCAAAGCGCTTTAGTGATAAAGCGCTTTCTCAAATAATAGGAGAAAAGCATGTGGAAATTAATAACAGACAGCTACAATTTTTTAAACCAAGCTTATGAAGAAAGCTTATACATGGTAGGCAATGGCTATATTGGCGTTCGTGGTAATTTTGAAGAAGGATACGCAGTCGGAGATAGTATTAGAGGAACCTATATCAATGGACTTTACGATCGCGTACCGATGATTCATGCAGAAATGGCATATGGTTTTCCAACGGTACAAGACAAACAGCCAAGGATTTTAGATACGCAAACCTGTCAAATTATTCTCGATGGTGAACAAGTCCTTCTCGTTGATGGAAAATATACCGATTATCACAGAGCTTTGGATTTCCAAAGTGGTGAATCCACTCGACATTATAAATACTTTACAAGTCAGGGAAAAACTGCTGAAATATCTTTTAAAAGATTGGCCTCCTTAAAGCATGTTAATTTCTTGCTTTATCAGATAGAGGTTATTTATGATGGTGAAATTGAGTTGATTAGTTTATGTGACACAGAAATACAGAATTATGCGAATCCAAACGACCCAAGAACTGGCCAAGGACATACTAAGTTGATGGATTTGGTTTCTCTAATTGCAGTAGATCAAAATGTCTATGCCTTAATGCGCACGCACACGACTCAAATCGAACAAGCGGTAGCTATTGGTCATACCATCCTACACACGCAATATGGAACCATGGAGCATGAGAAAAACGAAGGTAAGCTGTTTACAAAAATAAAAGGGTATGGGCGTATTGGTCTTGAGAAAAAATGTGTTTTTACGGATGCTTTGAGATCCACATCGCCTCTTGAGACCGCTCGTGATATGCTGGACTATTACTCTGGAAAAAGCTATGACGTTTTTTTGGAGGAACAAAAAGAATATTTAGATGAGTTTTGGTACCAATCTGGGATTGAAATCGTGGGAGATACGGATGCTCAGTTAGCCGTTCGACTAATGCAATATCAATTGCTTCAGTCGGTAGGTGTAGATCGATTTTCAAATGTTGCTGCTAAGGGGCTTTCAGGAGAAGGGTATGAAGGACATTACTTCTGGGATACAGAGATCTATATTCTTCCAGTACTTCAGCTGAGCCAGCCTTCGAAGGCAAAGGCTTTGCTCAGCTACAGACATCGATTGTTACCCTTTGCTAGAGAGCGTGCGAAGCAACTTGGTCATCATAAAGGTGCAGCTTTTGCATGGCGTACGATTTCTGGTATAGAATGCTCGGGTTATTTTCCAGCTGGAACCGCACAATATCACATCAATTCAGATATTGCATATGCATTTATTCAGTACTATCTTTATACGCAAGATTTGATTTTTATGGCAGAAAAAGGCTTTGAAGTCATTTTGGAAACCGCTAGGCTATGGTTAAGCATCGGCCATTATGTAAATGGGAAGTTTCAAATTCACGATGTAACAGGACCAGATGAATACACTGCGATCGTCAACAATAACTACTATACGAATGCGATGGTTAAGTATCACTTTTATTGGACATTCAAGTTGTTTCAACTGATGGAACAGAGCCGTTCGACGACTATTACACATTTGTTTGAGGATTTGAAACATCGTTTAGATGTTCAACAGGTAGAGCTTAATGAAATGTTAATTGCATCAGAAAATATGTTTTTTCCATACGATCAAACGAGAGGAATGTTCGCACAGGATGATTCATTCTTAAACAAACCGCTTTGGCCAAAGGAGATTGAGTATTCTAAAAGACCTTTGCTCCTTCATTATCATCCGCTTACGATTTATCGTCATCAAGTGATTAAACAAGCGGATACGGTTTTGGCGCACATGCTTTTAGAGCAATACGCATCTGAAAGTGATATAGAAAATGGCTTCAATTATTATGAATCTGTCACGACGCATGACAGCTCGTTATCTAGCTGTATTTATGGAATTATGGCTTCGCGTGTAGGACAAAATGAAAAAGCATTTGAGTATTTTGGCGAATCTTTGATGTTAGATTTGAAAGATACGCATAAGAATACAAAAGATGGGCTACACATGGCAAACATGGCTGGATCGATATTGAGTGTTACTGCAGGATTTGCAGGACTACGCATCGATGAAGATTACCTTCAGTTTCGACCGCAAAAGCCTGCAAGCTGGGAAGAGTTTTCTTTTAAACTACACTATCAAGATCGATTGATCAAAGTAACTGTAGGGGAGGAATTTAAAGTCAATCTATTAGAGGGTGAAGAGCTGTATATAAAAGTTTGGGATCAGGTTCACTTGATAGAGCCTGAACAGCCAAACTATAAAGCAGTGGTCTTTGATATGGATGGCGTGTTAACTGAAACCAGTAAAGCACACTATCAAGCTTGGGTAGATTTAGCTACAGAACTTGGTTTTGAAGTGCCTGAAACACTTGAGGATGAAGTAAGAGGTATCTCTAGAATGGATTCTCTTGAAATTGTTTTAGGTTATGGCGGGTTAACAGATGCATATACCGAAGAAGAAAAAGAGGCTTTAGCCACTAAAAAGAATGAAATTTATCTTTCGTATATCAGTGATTATTCGCCGCTTAATCTTGCACCAGGGGCGTTTGATTTACTGATGATGCTGAAAACAAAGAAAATAAAAATTGCACTTGCTTCAGCGAGTAAAAATGCACCGATGCTACTGAAAGCGATGGGAATTGAGAGCTTTTTCGATGTGGTCGTTGATCCATCAACCATTGAAAATGGTAAACCTGCTCCCGATATTTTCTTAAAGGCAGCAGAACTTTTAAGATTGTCACCTAAGCTTTGTATCGGTGTTGAAGATGCTTATGCAGGGATAGAAAGCATCACCTTAGCAGGCATGACACCACTTGGAATCGGTTCTAAAAATGTCCTTTCAAATTGTGAAATGGTATTTAGTGGACTTGATTCATTACAACACTTTCTCATTAATCATTTGCTATAAAACTCTCATTTGTGAAAGGTCCATTCGGCGGAATGGGCTTTTTGCATTTTAAGATGTGGCAATTCATAGTGAAATCCGTTACCCCTGATAAATTTGTGGTATCATTTAGTTATACTTACTTTCAAAGGAGAAATACGATGGCTTCAAAATTAATCTTTGTTGCAGACGATGAACTCAATATAAGAGAGCTGATCAAGTCATTTTTAGTGAGTGCTGGTTTCGAAGTTAGGGCATTTGCAAACGGCGATTTACTTTATAAAGCGTTTTTAGAGGAAAAACCTGATCTAATTGTTTTAGATATTATGATGCCTGGAACAGATGGCTTGACACTCTGCACTCAGATAAGAGAAAGGTCTATCGTACCGATTATTATCGTATCAGCGCGTGACAGTGAACTAGATCGAATTACAGGTATAACCATAGGCAGTGATGACTACCTCGTTAAGCCCTTTTCGCCAGTTGAATTAGTGGCTAGAATTAATGCGCTCTTTAGAAGAATGGCATTTGATAATAAAACAAATGATCTCAAAACAGAAATTACCTTTAAGGATATGGTGATCAAACCTAAGACCAGAGAAATTTTATATAAAGGTGATGTGATTGATGTATCGCCAACAGAATACACATTTATGCTTTATTTATTTGAACATCAAGACCGTGCTGTTTCTAGAGAAGAACTATTAAAAAATGTGTGGCAGTTTGAATCTCAAGTTGATACTAGAGCAACGGACGATGTTGTCAAACGTCTGAGAAAAAAATTAGCGGCTACAAATGTTCGAATAGAAGCTGTTTGGGGGTTCGGGTTTAAGCTTGAGGAGGCAATAGATGCAAGCGAAAAATAACAATAAAAAAA
>DJWQ01000145.1 GCA_002441045.1 Firmicutes bacterium UBA6226
AATTGCCACATAAATTCGTTGATTTTCTGGGTATTTAATGACAAAAGATATCTCAGAAAAAGGAGGCAATTATGAGAATAGACTCAACTTATACCAGTGGATATTCAAGCCTATATAATATCCTAAACAAAACACAAAACGTTACAACCAGTGACTCAGGCTCTTCAACCATTAATTATTCAGCTGTAGGTGCACTTTCTAATGAATCAGTTGGTTCAATCAGTAGTGGCATGAACAGTGAAGCTATGGCGATGCGAATGAAGCTAAGAACAAGTTCTGAGGATGAAACGAGCAAAGCCAATCATGAGCAAATAAAAGCGTTAATGGATCAACTTGCTGAAACGGATTTAGAAAGTTTAGATGAAACCGACAAAAGAACCTTACTTGATGAACTAGACACAGCTTTTGCTGCTGTTACAGGGCAAACCAGTACGGTTGATAATTCGGCATTAACTTTAGAAGAAGTTGATCAGAAACTTTCCGACATCCAAGCTAAAGCAATTGAAGGACCTAAAGGTCCTGGTGGCCCTGGCGGTCCAGGTGGTCCAGGCGGTCCAGGTGGCCCAGGTGGCCCAGGTGGTCCAGGTAGCGCAGCCTCATCGGAAGAAGATAGTGAAGTCAGTAGCTTAGAAGCAATGCTTGAAGCTCTATACGGCACAGAAGAAGATCAAGATACTTCTGAGACAGATGCAGTTACTGAAGCGACGCGCTTTAAAGCAGCAATAGAGCAATACATGAAAACTCAAAACTGGACTGAGGACGATTTGAAATCACTTCTTGAGATTTAAATCTCTATATGAGTCTTTAATACGTTTAGTACCGTTAACCGAATCTCGATTAACGGTATTTTTCAGTGTCAAAAAATAAAAAAAAGCATGTCTACGACACATGCTTGCTAAGAAGGGGGGGATATTGAAAAAGGATGATTGCTTTATCGAATAATAAAGCCATAGCCTCGAATGGTTTCGATGCTAATATTGACTTTATAATCACGTAATTTTTTGCGTAGTCTTTTCACTGTATCGTCAGTTGCTCGTGTTTCAATTGGACACGGCAATTGCCAGATTACTTTTAAGAGTTCATCACGACTAACAGCCATGTTTCTTCTAGCCATTAAGTAAGCTAGTGTTTTATATTCAAGTCGTGTTAACCTAATATTTTTGCCATTTACTTCTGCGCACTGTGCAGCGGTATTAATATACATTTCATATTTTCGATCACTTTTTAAGACACTCATTGGTCGATGTTCATAAATTTCTTGTTTCATACATAACACCTCATATCCTATAAAATCTTATCTTAGGCAAAGTATATCACCGTAACCTTAAATGAAACTTAATTTAGACTAGTAAAAAATAGGGAATAGGCGTACAATTATATAGTGTATCGAAATAATTAGCATTTTTAGAGGAAGGACAGCATGGAACGTTGGAAAATCAATCTTTATATCTTGTGGATTTCACAAGTCATCTCATTAACTAGCTTTGGATTTGGTCTACCTTTTATACCTTTCTTTATCCAAGAACTTGGGGTTACCGATCCAGATCAGCTTAATTTATTTACTGGAATCCTTAGTGCTGCACCGGCGATTACAATGGCGGTTATGTCTCCAATTTGGGGGATTCTATCGGATCGATTTGGTCAAAAAATGATGATACAAAGAGCTATGTTTGCAGCTGTTTTCATTATTGGTTTAATGGGTTTATCTACAAACGTTTGGCATCTTGTGATCTTAAGATTTTTGCAAGGCTTATTTACAGGAACGATTACTGCATCATCTGCATTTGTTGCAGTGAATACACCCAATGATCGACTGTCTTATGCCTTAGGATTTCTTTCTTCATCTACTTTTGTAGGTTACTCATTGGGACCTCTTTTTGGTGGGCTTGTGGCAGAACATTTTGGATATCGAGTGAGCTTCTTTGTTGGAAGCATATTGATGCTGATTGGTTTTATGGTTGTAACCGTATTTTTAAAAGGTGAGAAAAAAGTACAATCTAGAAAAACATCAGTGATTCAAGGGACGTCCAAATATAAAGAGCTATTTGCAGTTGGTATTTTAATGTTATTATTGATGCTGTTCTTCCAACGAGTCATTAGAACTTTATTTTCTCCGTTTTTACCACTTTATATACAAGAACTTCTAAATACCAGTCAAGGCGCAGCATCTATAACAGGTACGTTAAATGGCGTTATAGGGGCAGTGACTGCAGTATCAGCTATCGCAATAAGTAAACTCAGTGAAAAACACAATAAAATATGGATGATAAGAACCCTTCTTTTAATCGCTTTCGCCGATGTTTTAGTACTGAATTTTTCAAAAGGCATGTGGCCTTTTATGATATTATATACACTATTATTTTTCATAATTGGCGGTATTGAACCCCTGCTAACTTCTCAAACCGCTGAGATGACTAGCCCAGATAAAAGAGGTACGCTTTTCGGTATTCAGGGGTTGGTGGGTTCTTTAGGATGGATGGTTTCACCTGCTGTAGGCACTTATTTTTCTATAAAGTTTGGTATAAAATCAATTTTTTGGATTCTTTTATTGTTTATTGGATTAAATGCACTTACTTCGTTTATCGTAAGTAACTATAGAAAAAAGAAAGAGACACTTGACAATGATCAGATATGATAATGGTGATTTAGAGGCTTTAGAGCAAATTTATGATGTATACTGTGATGCATTCCCTGAAGAAGAGAGAAAGTCTATTGAACATTTAAAGGCGCTGTTGAGTAGAGGTCAATATCGATTAATTCTTATGCTCAATCAAAATGAGCTACATCAAGAGGATGAAATAATAGTCGGTTTTGCGTTTTTGTATGTATCAGATGTGAATCAGTTTAGTTGGTTGGATTATATTGTTATTAATCCCAAAATTCAAAGTAAGGGGTATGGCTCTAAATTACTGTTATATTTAAAAGAGACGTATAAATTGCTTATATTTGAAGTGGAAATACCAGACGGTCTGGATTCAAATAGAGAACGACGTATCAAATATTATGAAAAGTTGGATGCAATTAGATTAAATTGGGAATACTATTTACCGACACCAACTGGTGGTTTAAAAATGTTTTTATATGCATTAGAGGATGAAACGTCTTATCCTGATGATATTATTAGAGCAAATATGCGTGAAGCTTTACATTACATCCATACTGATTTATCACAATTAGACGAAATTATTAATCAATCGAAGCCGAATGAACATCTATAATAGTCCCTTTAAAATCAATTTGTTCAAATGCGCTGAATTAAGTGTTAAAAAAAAGAACTTCGTATTAAACGAAGTTCTTTTAGAAATCAGAGTGAAAAAAAGTTTACTTTAATAAGCGGTATTTTCCAATGACAGGAAGCTCTTTTTCTTCGCCATTTAATGCATTGATTATGCCCATAATCGCAAGAACCAATACTAGTAAGCCACCAATTGGTGAAATAATAAACCAACCGATAAATGGTATAAGAGCACCTAAAACACTTACAGCAATTCCAAGCAATAACAAGTTTAGACCTTGATTCGCATGAAATTTACCGTATTCAGAATCCTTATCGACAATCAAAGGAATGAAGAATAAAATATAAGCAAGTGCAGCGTAGATGTTTGTGTTTTTATCTTCCATATGTACCTCCATAAGATGCAAATTTACTTTATATATACCATAAATAACTTAAAAGTAACGATAATAAGATAAATATTTGAGGGTGTTATGACGAAAATTGTGAGAGCAGTATTTGAAGATGTTGAAGCGTTAACCAATTTAGCAATAGAATCAGAATCGATTTGGGGTTATGACAAGGAGTATATGTCGTTGTTTGAACTTCTATATTCTGTCACCCAACAGTTTGTTAAGCATCACCCTGTATACAAGCTTATGAATGATGCTGAAGATGTGATCGGTTTTTTTGGTTTTGAGATAATGCCTTCAACCCCAATTTTAGAGTATTTTTATATAAAAGCAGACTACATAAGAATGGGTTTTGGATCTATTATGTGGAAAGAGCTAATAGAAGTTTGCAAAACTTTACAAATAAAATATTTTGAGTTTGTTACTAATCCTGAGGCAGCAGGTTTTTATGAGGCTAAAGGGGCCATAATAATTGAATGGGTAACTTCTCTTATGATTCCGAACCAAGAAATACCAAAATTTTATTATGAAATTCCATATTAACAGGAGTGATCAGATGAATAAGAAAATACTTAAAATTGCCATACCTTATACGATTCCAGTGCTTCTTGGTTATATTTCTGTTGGGATTGCCTATGGCTTACTCGTCGTTAAATCGGGTCTTTCCATATGGGTAGGATTGGGGATGAGTGTATTCCTTTATGCGGGTGCAATGCAATTTGTGGCGATTTCTATTTTAACAGGACCGATTGCGCTTGTTCAGATTGCTTTCATGACTTTATTCGTAAATATACGCCACTTGTTTTACGGTTTATCTTTTATAGAGCTATTTAAATCCTTTGGATGGCGAAAGCAGTACCTCATATTTGGAATGACTGATGAAACCTATTCTTTATTATGTGGTGTAGCAGAGAAAGAAGATATCGAAACAGAAAAACTGTTCTTTACGATTGCAGCACTTAATCAGTCGTACTGGATTATAGGTTCGTTGTTAGGTGCTTTAGTAGGGAATTTGATTACTTTTGATACGACTGGGATTGATTTTGCGATGACTGCTCTTTTTGTGGTTATATTTGTAGAGCAATGGTTAAATGCTAAGTCACATATGCCAGCTTTGATTGGTGTCGCATCTGCAATTATTGCACTAAATCTTTTTGGACCTTCTCAAATGGTGCTACCTGCTATGGTATTTATGTTGGTTGTACTTTTGAGTGCAAAAAAGAAAATTAGTTCTGGAGGTGACATATGATTTGGGCAGCAATAATTGTGATGTCACTTGTAACTTATTTTACTCGTTTAGGACCATTTGTGTTATTTGGTAAAGGAAGAACCACGCCAAATTGGGTCATCTATATTGGAAAAGTGCTACCGCCTGCTGTGATGGGGATGCTAATCGTTTATAGCATTAAGCATGTACACATCGGTGTTGTAAGTGAATTTTTACCTGTTGTTTTTGGAATTGGGGTAACGGTTGGGCTACACCTTTGGAAAAGAAATAATTTAGTCAGTATCATCGGTGGCACTTTAGTTTATATGCTTCTGATAAGATAAAAGCGTATGTCGGTCTATTTGGGATTTAATAGACTGACATACGCTTTCGCTTTTGTGTGTATATGGGGGTATACACACCATCCTAAGGGCATAGGATGACTATTTTTATATGAAAGAGATGCTTGTGGTATCAAATACTCTTAAAGCGTCTTTTGGTGTTGCTTCTAAAGCCGATTTTGCGTAATCTTCAAGAGCTTTAATATCTTTTGGACCGTGGTGCATCGTAGCAGGACCCTTAATACAGCCACCTTTGCATGCCATGCCTTCTATAAAATCAACATTAGATTTATTAAATTTCAGAAGTGTTAGCGCTTTTGAACACGCTTCTATGCCATCGCAGCTTTCAAGCTTGAGGTCCACAACCCCTTGATCTTCGAGATAGTGTTTAACAGATGAAGAGACGCCGCCAGTTGATGCGAACTTTCTTCCAAAATAGGAAGCGTTATCGAGGGGTTGCGGGGTTAAGGCATTTAAATCGATGGATTTGGCATCAATCATAGCGGCTAATTCTTCAAATGTCAGTACGTAGTCGGTGTCCTTGACTCTTATCTTTTCGAGTTTTTTACCGATACAGGGTCCAATAAATACAACTTTTGCACTAGGGTCAATGGATTTAATCAATCGTGCAGTTGCAGTCATTGGAGAAACAGTATGTGATATGTTGTCTACAAGCTCAGGGAACTTTTTATGAACGAATTCAACAAAGCTTGGACAACAGGAGCTGGTTAAAGTTTTATTGTTATATTTAAACTGAACAAGTTCTTCAGCTTCATGCTGTGTTATTAAGTCGGCACCTAAGGCTACTTCAATCACATCTCTAAAACCCAATTGCTTTAGGCCTGTAATGACATTACCAAGAGGTACATAGTTAAACTGAGCAGAAAATGCGGGTGCAAGCATTGCATAAACGGCTTGGTTTGGTGTTTGAATCATATCGATGACTTCAACAATTTCAGATTTTTCCTGAATTGCACCAAATGGACAATTGTAGACACAAGCGCCACAGGAGATACATTCATCATAGTTGATGACTGCTTTTTTTCTATGATCAATCGTTATTGCATTGGTAGGGCAGTCTCTTCGACAAGGGCGCATCACATCAGCAATTGCGTTATAGGGGCAACTTTCCTTACATTTGCCACATTCGATACACTTTTGTTGATCGATTACAGCTTTACCTTTACAGATACTGATAGCATCGACAGGACATGCGTTCTCACAGCGGTGAGCCAAACAACCACGACAGGTTTCTGTAACGACATAGCGATCAACTGGACATTGATCACAAGCTGAATCCAATACTTCAACGATACCTTTTATTTCCGGATGACCACCCATTACCATTTTTATACGATCAGATGTTATCGCTCTTTCGTGAAAAATACAGCATCTGTACTTTTCATCTGGACCAGGATTAACCGTTATAGGAATCTGATCGAGATTTTCTTCAAGTGTGCCATTAAATGCGTGCTTTGCTACTTCAGTTAAAAGTTCGTGTTTTATCAATTGAACTTGGTTTTCAAACTTTCTCATAAACTCACCTTCTGATAGGCCGATTAATCGGTATAAAATATATGAACAAATTTCCCCATTTTTTTTAGCTCTTTTTCTATCTCTCTAATTATATTTATCTTAATACTCAAATCCCTTGGAAAATCAGGGTTTTGATGTGCTGGATTGATTGCTCTTCCCACCCAAAAATGCACGTGTGTGCTATCTTCAACTAGAAGTTTAAGAAGCCTAGAAACACCGTCCTTTTTATGAAACACAGGTTCATCACAGCAATTGTTAATGCTGATAAGTTTATTAAGTGTCATTTTGAGAGTGAGTACACCTTCTGTTACAAGGTCAATACCTTTGATGCGCGCCGTAGGTGGTACGAAAGGATCGATATATTCTATTTCTGTTTCGATCTCTCTTCCTAGCTCACGAGCGATGATATTAGCAGCAGTACCACCGCAAACGACCTTTGATCCAGATTGATGCATAAAATTTCTAATAGTGATAGAATCCTTTTCCTTTAAATCTGGTGGTCCAGTCAATATCTGTGTAATTTGTGGATCTCGTACTCTTAATGTAACCACGGTAGCATCATCACCCGGTTTGCCATCATACAGCTTATGACAAGTCTCAAGAAGGCGACGTGTTAATTTGTCTGCAGAGGCAATTTCCTGTTCGGCTATGAAATCACCCACATGTTGCCATTCCCAGCCATGATTCAACATCACGCCTACGCCAGCATGAATGACACCATCTGAGCAAAGTGTAATCGTATCGCCAAGTTCTAGTTTGAACTCAGTAATCCAGACACGTTTGTCAAATGAAGTTAATTGTGTTTTTGGCACATCGATTAAATGACCATTTCTGACAATAAAAGCAGGTGGATTATCGTATTCAATAATCCGTAGATTGAGATCATCATCGATGTCTAAAATTGAGAAAGTAGAATAACCAATTTTTCTTACCTGACAGATAGGTAAGGTGTTTGTAATGGTATCAATGGTCTCTTTTAAGTCTGCCCCTTGCTCTAACATGGTGATCATAATCTTACTGGTTAGCGTAGCGAGAATATTTGCCTTCACTCCGCTTCCAAGTCCGTCGGCAAGAGCGACGATGGTTCTTTTATTTCCTTTTATAATTTCGACTTTATCGCCACAGAGTTCTTCGCCAAACTTGTTAAGCGAATGGGTCGATAGATCGATATAATGAGGCACTTTTTCCAAATCACTCACCTCCGTTAGTGAGGACCAGTTTCTTTAATTTATTTAAACCTACCTTAGTTTCAGCGGTGGTTTCACCGAGCAAACTAGCAATTTCTTGCGCAATTCGCATCTGCTTATCGATAACCTGCTGACAAGTAATTAAGGTTTCTGATTTCACTCTTTCAAATTCTTCACGACTGTTTTCATACTCTGTAATATCAGTAAATATGCCAACATAGAATTTACCATTTTGGATATTCACAACATTGGCATAGAAGGTTCTCTCTATACTTTCTAGATAGATCTTTTTACCGATATGACCATTAGTTGCTATTTGAGTGTCTTCAAAGATTGAATCTTCAATTAACGCAGCGATGGGCCAATGTTTTAGTTTGATTTTGGAAGCGTTTAATAAACGATTGAAAGAAGGATTAACCTCTTGAATGCGGAACTCACCATCGAGGATGCAGATGGCATTTGGACTATTATCAAAAATAATGCTTTGTAAGCTCTCTGCTTTCTTTCTAAGGCTATCCAAACACATGTTAATATCTGAATGGCCTCTTGAAATGGCGATTGCTTTTTCATAGCATGAACTATAGCCACAAGCGCCACAGTTTAGTTGATCCGTTTCACTGTATTTTTCCATCTGGATAAGAATCTCGGAAATTTGATGATCGTTGATTGGTGGAAATCCTGTATTCTTTGGAATAAAACTTCGAACCATCTGTTCGTTTGTAACAACAGGTGGATCTATGTGCCCTGTACGCTCAATTTGGTTAATATGAGTATTCATTAAACTCATTCTTTTATATAAATTCGGTGCATCACATGGCATGTCCGGTCCGTTGATGCAGCTGCTAGAACAGATATTTAATTCTGCACAGTATCCTTTTATCTCTTTTTTTGAAACCGCTTCAAGAAAGCTTTTGCAATCTTCTATACCATCTACGTGAATGTACTTGTAGTTGGGGTTAATTCTAGTTTCAAGATCCGTTCGCCATAAGCTCCCACCTAAAGGATATGCTCTACCACGCTGAGTAACAGGTGTATCAAACTGTGAAGGTTCTAGATGATCTAAAACAAGTTTCTCTGCTTCAATCCATTCGGACAGTTCTTTGAAGGTGATAACGGCATCTATGCTGCCATATATGTCTACAGCCTCTGCTTTTTTAGCAAGACAAGGACCGATAAATACGACATAAGTGTCTTCGCCAAATCTCTTTTTAATATCAAATCCGTGGGAGATCATAGGGGAGACAATAGGAATTACTGAATCGATTGCCCCTTGGTAATAATGTTCTATAAGGTAGTTACTTGAAGGACAACAGCTGGTAATAATGTTATCACTGAAACCAGATTCAATGTAGGATTCATAGGCTAATGAAACAATTTCAGCGCCTCTTGCGGTTTCTTCAACTCTTAAAAAACCCAGTCGCTTTAGCGCAGTAACCATTTGACCAGGATGATTGAGTTTAAATGCGCCTGGAAAAGATGGCGCAAGTGAAGCAATCACGCGTTTACCTTTGTGTATAGACGTTTGAACGGATTTTAAGTCGAGTTGAATTTTTAGCGCGCCAGTTGCACAGTGCATCTGACATTTACCACATTTGATACACAGGTCATCGATAATATGGCGACTGTGATTTGTAAATGCAATGGCCTTTGTAGGACATTCTCTTAAGCATTTATAGCATTCGTCGCATTTAGTGTGATCAAATTCTATGAATTTCATAAATTAATCCTCGTATGCATCATCTTCATAAAACCTTCTGCGGTTTCAGGTGAAATTGAAAAAACTTCAGAACCATCGACTTGAACTGAAACGGCTTCAGAACAACGGCCTAAGCAAAATGCTGATTTGAGTTCAATTTTTGATTCTAATTGATTTGATTCAATATAGCTCTGACAGTTTTTTATAACATCGTAAGAGCCTTTTAAATGGCATGCACTTCCGATACAAATTTTGATTTCCATATGCACCTCCTGGACGTGTTAATAATATCACAAAGATTCCGACCTTTCAATTGTATACAAGAACTTTTTGTAATATAAAATTGTATTATATCAACGCCAATTGTTACAAAATAGAAACAAATAGATTGTTCTAGATGATGTAATATCCCTTAAAAGGAAAATAAAGCCATTTTCATTACTGGTGTGTAATAATTATTACGAAATCGAAACACAAACAAAATCTAAGTAGACGCCACAAGGGAAAAATCACATTGTATTAATAGTTAAAAATATAACGAACAAAATTATCTGTATTCATAAAAATTGCCACAATCTTTAAGTTTAGTTTAAGGTTGTGAATTTACAATTACCCTATCAACTCAAAGAGTGATTATTGGAGGAAGCATGAATCAATTAAAAGGGATAGGAATTTCAAAGAAAATTGGTGCACTTGGATTAATAATGTTCTTAATGATACTTTTTATCGGGTCAACAGCAATTATTAAAGTATCTGATATGAACGAATTACTTGTATCTATATATAATGAGGATTTAACGCCAATCGTTAGATTAGAGGCAGTAAAGAGTGATATCGAGTTTATTCGTTCTCGCTCAAACGATCTAATTGATGCTGGTAATGATGACACGATTAAGGAACCCATACAAGCTGAAATAGAAGCTAGAGCAGCTTTATTAGAAGATAATTTGGCCTTAGTAAGTGATATCGCTGATTATTCAGCTTTAGAAGATGCAGTTAATGTGTTTTTAGAAAACAAAGATTATTTTATTTCAACGAATGGCGTTGGCACCGTTTCAATGATGGGTATGGGTGGCGCGCAAATAGAAGCAACCACTGAAGCGGTAACAGAGAATCTTAAAGAAGTAGCGACGACAGAAGAAGTAACGCCTACAGAAGAAATAGCAAATACAGAAGAAATAGCAACTACAGAAGAAGTGGCAACTACTGAAGCGGCTGAACATTTAGAAGGTATGAACACACAAATGTCTGAATTCGACGATGCGAGAGAGGCAGTAATCGATATATTAGAAAATCATGTTGATTTAATGGTAGAAAATGCAGAAGCTACTTATCAGGTCAGTGAAAAGAGCTTTATGGGCATACTGATCTCAACAGGTATTATTGTATTTGTAAGTTTGGTTACGATGATTGCTCTCATTATTCTTATTGGAAGAAGTATTATCAAGCCGATCGGATTGGTTACAAATAAGCTAAAAGAGTTCTCAGAAAATGATGGTGATTTGACTGGTAGACTTGAAGTTTATGGAAAGGATGAAATTTCAAAACTATCCGAAACGTTTAATAAATTTATTGATAAATTGAACGATATGATAAAAACTTCAAAAGAAATTTCAAAAGACTTAGAAGAATCTGGCAGTATGGTAAAAAACGTGACTGAAAATACGACAGATTCTATAGAAATGCTTTCAAAAACGGTTGTAGATATTGCTGAGTTTAGTATCAATAACGCCAAATCGTTAGAACAGATCAGCGCATATATGGAAGAAACCACGAAATTTTCCGGGGAAACAGCACAGTTCAGTGTAACAGCTGCAGAGCAAGGGATTCAAACACGCAATATGGCAGAGTCAGGCGCAAAGGATATCAATGAAGTTGTCAATGCAATGGATGGCATAGCTGAGTCGGCAAAAGAAGTTTCACTATTGGTTCAAGCACTTGAGACGTCTTCAAAAGAGATTGGTGACATCATAGGTATGATTTCTAATATTTCAGATCAAACCAATCTACTTGCTCTCAATGCTTCTATTGAGGCTGCAAGAGCTGGTGAAGCTGGACGTGGGTTTAATGTCGTCGCATCTGAAATCAAAAAACTTGCAGATGAAAGCAAAAATGCATCAAAGGCAATTGAAGCACTTGTCGTGGACAATCAAAAGAAATCAAGTGGTGTATTTGTATCAGTAGAAGGTGTTATGTCTAAAATTGCATCTGGAGAGACAATTGCACGACAAGTCGAAAAAACCATTCAGTTGATGATTGACGATATAAGAGAAATGGTAAGTAAAATTGAGAAAATTAAGATTGCAAATGATAGAATTGCAGATAACACAAGTACCATTGAAGACAGTATGATGAAAATTGTCGAATCGTCTAATCAAATTGCTTCTGGAACTGAAACCATTAGTGGTAGTATAGAAGAACAGCTATCAGCTATGATGACGCTGGATGATGCATCATTGAAGTTAACTCAGTTTGCAAAGGACCTCCATAAAATCATGGGTGGCTTTAAAACGGTCTAAATGATAGAATAGAGCAAATAGAATGAAAAAATAAGAGGCAAAAATGAAATTTTTTATCGTGCTTCAAGTATTGATCTACATTTGCTTTATTGGACTGGACCTTACGGGCAAAGCAATCGCAGTTAGTAATCTTCTTAAATTGACTTCGATTGCCCTATGTCTCGTTTTTTCTATCATTCAAATGATGAAAAAGAAACATAAAATAGCAATCATTCAAATGCTAATCCTATTTTTCACGTTGACGTCCGACTATTTCTTGTTACTGACAGATATGTATTCAATGGGTATATCTACTTTTATAATCGTCCAAATAGGCTATGGCAGTCTTTTGAAAATTGCGAATAACAAAAGACCAAATCGCCTAGGATTTTTTTTACTCACTAGTGTAATTATATTCACTGTAATCTTGCTGTTCTTGAAACAAACAGATGGCCTATCCCTTTTGTATGCACTGCTTTTTATTCGAAATTTAGTAACTGCCTATAAAGGAAAAAATCAAAGTGAATACAGCAATTGGCTTTTGATTGGACTTGTGCTTTATGCGATATGCGATGTTCAAGTGGCACTATTTAATTTAGAGTTTGTTAAAAACCAGTTGTCTATCATATATGCGATAGCTGCACTGGGAATGTGGGTGTTTTACTTACCTGGACAAGTTATTTTGACACTTTCTCCAAGGGTCTATGAAGTAGTTGAAACGATTCATTAAATTCGCAACAAAATATAAAGCGTCTTATAAGGCAGCGATTAATCAGTCGATACCGTTAAGACGCTTTAATTGTTTTAGAAAAGTCGAATTTAGTTAGGATTCGTTTGAGACTTTAATA
>DJWQ01000158.1 GCA_002441045.1 Firmicutes bacterium UBA6226
TGTCTTGACAAGCGTGCACATTATAGTCTTACCGCTTCCATTAGCACCAACCGCAACTATGTTACTGCTAAAAAAATTTAATTTACTAAAAAAATCAAGATTAAAGTTTACTTGCTTAAGTTGCTTTTCTAAGGGTATGATCTGGTTTTCAATATTTTTTCTTATTCCTTCGTTGCTAAAAGGTTGAATTAATGATAAGTCTGAATATTGTCGATAAGGAAGGGAATTTAAAGTTTGTGATAAGTCGTCGTGAAAATGTTGAATGTAGTTTATAGCTAAATCTCTTTCAGCTACAATTTTTTTAACAGTTTCAAACACCCTACTTGTCTTATCGTGAAGTTCAAGCATTAATTCGTCAACTTCACATTCTGCTGAAATTTGTTTGTGAAGTTGGATTTTCTTAATACTTATTTCAATGAAGTCTAGTAATGTTTCTCTTGTCATATGCTGGTCCTCCAAAAGTGGCTTATACTTATAACGTTCTTCGTATTTGCGCCGCCTCAAGTGGCGCAAATACGGTGTTAGACGAAGTAGTTAATATATTAATTCTGTGAAATCAAATTCAAATCTGTGTTGACTTGGATTTCTTTTACAAACAAAATAATATTTATCTTCTACTAAGTTATATTCAAATCTAAAGGTCCCACCACAATTTGTAATATGACATTTACTCTTTAATTTTAGAAACCCAATTTTCCCATCATTGAATAATCCAAGATGCTTAGAAAAGATTGAATTTGGTAATACACTAATTATTCTTTTACGCTTAAGTCTTAAAAGTGTGATTGCAATAATAGATGTCGAAACAAACAGAATTGTACAGATATACGACCAAGATGATATTGATAACCCTAATATAGTGTGTTCACTATATTCAAGCAATTTGCTAAATTTGAAACTTTGAAAAATAGTAATTATGCTAGATACAACTCCTAATAATGAAACAAGAGAAAAAGAACCTGATGTGGCAATCGCAAATTTCCAGCTCAAATTAAACTTTCCTTTTACGATTTCATACTGAACAGCTTCTTTTTTTTCTCCGTTAATAAGAACTATTGTATTCGCTATGATACCATTATCTCCATTAATTGTATTTCCATTTTCAAAAATATAGTTCTTATTATTATTTCCATTAATGTCTCTCATACTTATCTCCTTACTAACTATTTTGTCTAACACCAATAACCCTGAACATTCATCTCTAGCAAGTCCCACATTCACATGTTCAAGCAACTCAACTACTCATTAAATTAATCAAAAAACACCTATAGCCCTCTTCCTAACTAGGAAAAAGGGCTATAGGTTATGTATGAATTTGGCATACTCTCGCCTTGGTAATATGTATGCTGCATAAGTCCCCCCTATGCTATGGTTTGGGTGGGTGGTCTTATGACCCTTCTGTATGATATGTATCCCTGTCCTCACCATAATTGGTAGTATTTTACCAGTCTTAAATTAATTGTATTATAACATATAACTTATCACACTTTCGATATATTTTTTCTTACTTTTTCCATTTGTCCATCAAACTTCCATCACATTTGCAGATTAATATAAGACCATAACAACAAGCCAAGCTTGTAAGAGACAAAAGGTCTCCACTATATAAAACCCATAAGGAGGAAGTTATGAAAAACTTATTATTAAACGAAAAGGAAATGAATCAAATGGAACTTAATAAAATGGAAATGATTAAGAAAGCAACTTTTGGAAGTAAGATTAAAAAATTTGGTGTTTCTGGTCTAATTGCATTCACACTAATCTTTAGCTCACTTTCAGGAAGCACCTTCGCAACCGATGCACCTCTAACAGGATCAGCAGCAGCTTTAGCAGTTTCAAGTTATACATTAGAAGAAATGTTAACCTATGCAATCCAAGACGAATACGCAGCAAAAGCAGAATACTCAGCCATCATCGATGAATTTGATACAACAAAACCTTTTACAAATATCATCAAATCAGAAGACACACACATTAACCTCTTATTACCATTATTTGAAGCTTATGATATCGATGTTCCAGTAAACGATGCATCAGATCATGTTGTTCTACCAGCTACGTTAAATGAAACTTACCCAATAGGCGTTACAGCTGAGATCAATAACATCGCAATGTACAACGCATTTCTATCACAAGACTTACCTGCTGATGTTGCATCCGTTTTCACCTATCTAAGAGATGCATCAGAAAACCACCTAGCTTCATTTGAAAAACAAGTGGATAGAAGCGAAGGTAATTTTAACCAAGGTAGCTCTATAGGAAATAACAGCAGATTTTCAACAAACGAAGTATCAAGAGGCAATTCAAGCAAAACCAGTTCAAGAGGTTTTAACCGTTGGTAATCTTCTCACTAAGATTTGAAGGTAATGTAAGGTAATTAATCATAGTTCAAAATTAATCAATAGTTTAAGTCTAATCAAAAGTTTATGTTTATTTAAAAGTAAATTTTAAGTCTATTCAAAAGTGCAATATTAATCCATTGCAAAAAAAAAAGCCTAATTATATTAGGACGGAGATTCCTTTAGTTCACTAACGGGAATCGGAGTCCTAATATAACTAGGCTTTTAAATTTCATATACAACAAATATCTTCACTTTTGAATTTACTTCTTTCTTTTTCTTTTGAATTCACCTTTGATTTTTGCTTTTACCTAAAAATTACTTACCTTTAAACCCCTACTCTATCGTCATCATCAAAAACCCACAATATGCCCCATTGTCCGTCGCAAGTGACTTCCCCGTACGCTTCTTAAGATCATTGATCAGATCGCGGTATTTAGCATAGAACTCATAGTTGGGTTTAGTCGTATACTTGAACTCTGTGACTTCCAGATAACTGAGGACAGCTTTTACAGTGGTCGGTTTTACAAGCACCTCGTAGTCACCGTTATAGTATAGTCCAAGAACCGTAAGTATCGGCCACTTGGCAAGTCCAAAGGTAGCAAGTAGAAGGACCAACTGATTAAACCCTTTCTTTTGATCCTCGTATAGGATGTTATAGAGCGCACTTGAAAGCGTTTCAATTTCATCTTCTCTAAACAGCTTTGCCACATCCTTGTATTTTGCCTTTTCAAATACAGATACCAGAGAGGACTTGGCGATGAGTTTGGTGAAGGCATCTGAAATCGCATCTGGATCATCAAACTTCTCCTTTGCAAAATGCGTATGAACAAACTCTTTCATTGCATCGACTTTATGCTTTTTTGCGATAACCATTAGGTCTGGATCGTCAAATCCCATTGGATATTGCGATAAAAATTTAGCTTCAAGCTGTTCCAATTTCTCTATATTCATAGTCGCCTCCCAAACTTTTCATCTCTTTATGATTATTCTATCACAAATTCATCACATTTCTCATTTATGATAAGGACAAATTTAAGTTCTCTTAATCCTTAAGGCAGGCGAACCTTTCTGGATAACGCATAGAGAACAAAAAGGGGTTACGCGTATGAGCAAACTATTTAAAAACCAACCAAAAACACTTCAAAAGAAACACCCCATCCGTCATTATGTGCAGTTCTTCTTCTTTGCACTTATCGGACTTATAGCCGTTAACCACACACTTGTGGAAACGGGTGCTGGGATACCTTTTTTGAGTGATGCTTCACTTCACGCACTCTGTCCATTTGGTGGAGTCGTAACACTGTATAACCTAGCAACTCTAGGTACTTTTATCCAAAAGATTCATATGTCATCATCCATTCTAATGATCTTGATCTTTATCCTAGCGATCTTAGTTGGTCCAGTTTTCTGTAGCTTTGTCTGTCCATTGGGCTCCTTCCAAGAGTTCCTTGGAAAAATCGGCAAGAAGCTCTTTAAGAAAAGATACAATCATTTTATCCCTCAGAAAGTACACAATGTGCTTAAGTATTTAAGATATGTGGTTTTAATCCTCGTGGTATATGTTACTGCAAAATCGGGCTACTTGATGTTTGCCGATATCGACCCATATAACGCACTTTTCTCCTTCTGGTCGGATGAGGTTTCGGTAAAAGCATTGATTGTACTTGGAATTACTGCCATTCTTTCACTCTTTGTAGAAAGACCTTGGTGTAAATATGCGTGTCCATACGGCGCTCTTCTAGGCCTATCCAATAAGGTAAGAATCTTTAAAATCAAGCGTGTCGAAGCAACTTGCGTATCGTGTAATAAATGTACCTCAGTTTGTCCGATGAACATCGATGTGGCTAACAAAACCACTGTAACAGATCTACAATGTATCAGTTGCATGGCGTGTACATCAGAAGAAAGCTGTCCTGTTCCTGAAACTGTCACTTTAACTCTAGAGCCACTGAACATTAAAAAGCCAGTGAGCACTAACTTAAACCAATAATCAGGAGGCTTTCTATGAAACAGAAAACATTGGCATTGCTAACACTTGGTGTTATTTTCGGCGGTATCTTTTTAACCATGATCGTAGGTGCATGGACGACAGAAAATACTAAGACGCCTGCACGTTATACAACAGGCTCAGCCGAAGGAGAATACAATCCTGAGGACATCAGAGGATCGTATACTTTAGGCGAGGTCTCAACGCTTTTCGATATTCCTACAGAGGTGTTAATTAAGGCATTTAATCTACCACTAGACACCAATCCGGACACCTTTAAAACCAAAGATTTAGAATCGCTCTACAGCATAGAAGCTGAAGATATAGAGGTTGGAAATGAATCAGTTCAGGTCTTCGTTGCACTCTATAATGACTTACCAATGGTGCTGACAGACACGTACCTACCGACACAAGCCGTTGAACTGCTTTTGTCTTTAGATAGAGCATGGCCAAAAGAGACCATAGATTATCTTAACGCACACAGCATCAATGTAACGATTTCAGAAGATGCTGAAAGTGAAAATGACTCAGCTCTGGCTACAAATGAATCAAAAGAAACCGAAGCAGAAAGTACAGAAACAAGTAACGCAACAAACAATTTAGAAAGCACGACGACCAGTACTTCTCAAGAAGCAACCACTGCTCCAAAGACAGAACCAAAAACAGAAGTAACTACAGAAGCAACCACAGAACACGAGGAACCGCTGATCAAAGGTACCACTACCTTCCAACAGCTACTTGATGCAGGCATAGAAAAAGCCCAAATCGAGGCGATTTTAGGGGCAAATATGCCACCGACCAATCAGCTCATTAAGGACTATTGCGTACAAAACGGACTTTCATTCTCTGAGGTAAAAACGGCGATTGAAGCACTTTCGAACTAACTTTAAAGTGTTTAACACACATCAATGATTAGATCTACCTCAGTATCTAACGGATAAGCCTCAAAATAAGCATTTTCAAGTGGAATCCACATCGTCTTGAAGCGATTAAGACCATCTTCGCCATTTCGCTTTAAGATACGAAGTTCCTGTAAGTCGGGCGTGATTTTAAGTAGAATCTTAAAGTCATAGCCCGATTTTAATTTGGGATGAAGCGAATATGCGCCTTCTACTATCGTAAACTGCTTCGGTAGAACTGACTCTGGTACACCTAGCGTTTGTTCTATAGGGTTAAACTTTCGATATGAAAATGGCTTGCCACTTATTAAAAGCAGTAACACTTCCTCATAAAAACGTTCATAATCCACGTTACCCCCAGGTTCTGCAAGTCGCTCCGGCGTCTTGTCCTTCCAAGAGATATAAAAATCATCCATGTGAAAAAGGTTTGCATCTAACCTTTCCGCTATTAGCCCAGCAAGTGTCGTTTTACCACTGCCACAGTTGCCGTCGATGGCGATGCGTATCGACTGATTTTTCAGTTGATTGGTTGATCGATCATTAGCCAGATACCGTTCGATCTCAGCTAAAATATCCGGTAATATCGTTTCAAAGCCAATAAGCTCAGTTATCATCAAAATCATAGGTGTCTGCTCCTTTTTAGTAGGATAACAGACACCTATATGTGTGTCAATTCTTCACAGCTTATTCATGATTGGCTGAACTTGCTTAATGTCCTTATGCTTTAAAGGGTTTTCGCCAGTGTCACACCATAGTCAAAGCAAGTTTTAAGCGCTTCATCATCAGGCTGCCATAAAACGCCAAGCCCATCTGCGATCACTTCAAAGCCACATTCTTTAAGTGCTTCTGTCATCAGCTTAGGCGATTCCCCACTCCAGCCATAGCTCCCAAATCCAGCGGCTTTTTTACCTTTAAATCTCAGCCCCTTCATAATTTCTAGGATAGATGCCATGCCTGAAAGAATCCCTTTATTGATGGTCGATGACCCTGCCACCACGAGCTTCGCTTTGAATACCTCTGAGATGACGTCGTTTTTATCTATTTTTGAAACGTTAAACAGCTTGATGTTCAGGGTTGGATCAACCGACTTAATCCCCTCTGCTATGGCCTCAGCCATATGCTTGGTCGCATCCCACATGGTATCGTAGATCAAGGTCACTTGATGCTCTTGATAGCTGTTTGCCCATGTGACGTATTGCTGTACGATTTGGACTGGATTGTCTCTCCAAATCACGCCATGTGAAGGACAGATCATGTTGACTGGTAGATTAAAGCCAAGCACCTCTTCTATTTTCTTGCCGACCAACGCACTAAACGGTGTCAGTATGTTGGCATAATACTTAATCGCCTCTTGATAGAGCTCTGCTTGATCCACAAGGTCGTTGTACATCAGCTCTGATGCATAGTGTTGTCCAAATGCATCATTGGAGAACAAAATCGCATCCTTGGTATAATATTCAAACATACTATCTGGCCAGTGTAGCATCGGCGCTTCGATAAAGACGAGCTTTCCTTCCCCTAAATCCAATGTGTCGCCTGTTTTAACGACATTGAAGTTCCAATCCTGATGATAATGCCCTTTTAATGACTTCACACCATTTGCAGTACAGTAAATCGGTGTGTTTGGTATCTCCTTCATCAGCT
This sequence comes from Firmicutes bacterium UBA6226, assembly GCA_002441045.1. The sequence goes on from DJWQ01000158.1 coordinate 6,873, forward strand.
CTGGCAACCCACCGCTGTGGTCAATCTCTGCATGGTTGGCAATGATGTAGTCGATCTCATTTAGGTCGATGACTTCCTTTAAACGTTTGACAAACTCAGCGTCAAATGGTTGCCAAACGGTGTCGATTAACGCAACTTTTTCATCTCGAATTAGATATGAGTTATATGAAGAGCCACGATGTGTCGAATACTCTTCTCCGTGAAATTTTTTAAGCTCCCAATCAATTTTACCTACCCATGAAATTCTCTCATTAATTTTAAACATAATAGACTCCTCTCAAATAACAGCTTAAATATAACTGCTAAAATAAAATTCTCGCACAACCACTTGTAATCAACTTCTTATCGCTTTAAATTTTAAAGTTCACAACTTATTGAATCCTCTAATGGTTAACTTACCTTTTCACTCACTCGTTTAAACAAAATGTTATTCTCTGTATGCACGTGAAGATACATATCCGATACCAGTTCTTTTAGCATTTCGTAAGTTAACGCATACGTCTTACAGCCGTCGCTCGGCACTTTAAAGTGATCTGTAATCTCTGTCAGTTCGTGCAAAGCATCTCCGGCACCGTTGTGCTCAGCTTCAAGTGTTGAAATTAATTCGACAAGGTCGTCATCCCTTCTGAGCATCGCTGGGAACAGCTTTACTTCCTCTTTCACTAAGTGACTCTCTAGTTCGTTTTTCAGTGCACCAAACACGCGATGAACGTCATAAAGTTCTGGATGTGACTCGCCATGGACACCAAGCAGTTTAAAGATTAGTTTTGATAATTCTGGTAGTGTCTCCTTAAGGTAAGCGTGGTGCGTGGTGATGATTCTATCGATGAGTTCAGCGTCACTAAGGGTGGAGAGCAATCTGCTTTTGCCACCTGCCTGTACCTGAAAAGCGTTAGCAAGTGTTTCCGAAACCGCTGCTTTTAAAACTTCTACATCATCGGTGTCTCTGATGACGGCTTCTTCTAGTGAACGGTCGCCGCCACAGCAGAAGTCCACCTCGTATGTCATAAATACCTTTACTAATTCTGGATGTTCGGTTACAACCTGCCCAATAGTTTTTTGGGAAAGATCATTATAAGTGCTTGTCATATGAATACCTCCTAGGGTTAATTTTGATTTCATCCTTATTTTAAGACAAAACAAAAACGCATCATGTGATTTGCCTCACACTTTGCGTTCTTTTTTTTATTTCTATATTATTTTATTTGTCCTTTATGCTAAAAGGAACCGTTCGAATTGCGGTAACGACTAGAAGCACTGCAAATACCATCACATCCAGCATCATAGGTACATTGAAGAAGATAGAAATTGCAGTGTAGATGCCAAACAAGATTGCACTGGACACAAACGCCATCAGATGTTGATAGGCGAATTGCTTGCGTTTCTCTTCACTTAGGGCAGCTGCTTCTTTATAAGTCACGTAGTTGATGTAGTAGATGCGCTGCGTCCTATAGATGATGAGCATTAATCCAACGAGCAGCACACTTACTGTGTTGGTGATCAATAGTGATGCGATTTTGGGATCGACCTCAAGCCTAGAGCTGATACCTGCTACTGCAGTCAGCCCCAATACGAGGGTGAGGAACCATGCAAGTAGTGGCTTATAGGATTTGACAAGTTTCATGTGTTAGCCTCCTCTGTGGTATAATGATGGTAGAATGATAGTAAAATAATGGTAGAGTTTGATACTTATATTATATAAGGAGGCACTTATGTCCCCCACTGCTACTGAAGCATTTCAAATCAACGGTTGCGCTACCTGCGGGCATACGCTCTGTGCAAAAAAGGTAACGCTTTTTGCTGGTCTGGATGAAGCCCATATCCGTGAGATCATCACATTGATAGAACGCCGTCGTTATAAAAAAGGTGAAATTATCTTAAGAACGGGCGATTGGTTTGATCGATTATATATAGTAAATAAAGGACTGATTAAAGCGATTAGTACCCAAGAAGATGGCAAGGAACAAATCCTGCATCTCCTTAGCGACGGTGATAGTATTGGTGAACTGGCACTTTTAAAAAGTGAGCCCGCATTATACGACCTTGTCGCTGCATCCGAAACCTATCTCTGTACAATACCAAAGTCACGTTTCGATGCGTTTTTAAAGGAAAATCCTGACCTGATGTTTGCGATCTTAACCACTGCTTATGAGAGAATCTCCTCACTTGAAAAGCTCGTCGGTGCAATCGCCTCAAACGATGCCGACATACGACTTAAGTTTTTAATTCAGCAGCTCTATAAACAGTCTGGCAACCATGGTGATGTTTTATCCTTGACCTTAACCCGTGAGGATATGGCAAACTTTGTCGGTGTTACTAGAGAAACCATCAGCCGAAAACTCTCACAGCTCGTTAAGGATGAAGTTTTAGAATTCATTGATCAAAAGAAAGTCAAGCTTTTGGACCTATCTTATTTTGAACTTGACTAATTTTACTTTAACTCTACTTAGTTAATATTGAAATTACTCAGTTTTTATAGAATTCGACTCAACACATATAAAACTCTATTTAGTTTATATAGAGCTCAACTTAGTTTATAAGGTCGAAAAGAGGATCACGCCACTAACGACGATAGCGACAATACCACCGATGCGGTTTAACATCAATGATGCTTCACTAGGTTCAGCGTCTTTAAAACGCCAACCGTATCTCAAATACCACGCGGTTTTAGGTGATGCAGTTGTGCCTATCCCAATAATTAAAGCGATAAAGCCTATGATTGGTAGCATGCCACTATCGGTGTTGACACCGGATGCATTTGGCGTGTATGCCAGTACTTGATTGATAATGACATAAGGGGTTAAGAAGCCATTCTTAGTAAAATAGCTATCATTCATCAGATCTGTACCATCACTTAATGCTTCTGTATAGCCCGAACCTTGATAGACTCTCTCGTAGTCAATGCCATTGGGATACGTTATCTTCACTGATGTGGCATCAGTTTGATAGTGATATTCACTGCCTTCATAGGTGATCGTCTTACTGTCTAAGTCTAGTATCGCCTCTGATCCGTCGATAAAAATTGGATTTGGCTGTGCTTTGCACCCATTTAAGGTAAGAAACAAAAGATACCCCATGATGATGATTGCCAAAATCGGTTTGAGCTTGTTTAACTTATGTAACCACATATTGCCTCCTAGTTATATGTTGTTTTGATGTCTTTTCCATTATATAGGTTAGTTCTTAAAAAACGATTAAAGAAATGGTAAGTCTTTAACAACTGCCAGTTGAAAAATTAATGGCTAAACCTGTTTAAATATTATCAAAAGAGGCATATACTAAGTATGACACAACTAAATATTAAGGAGGCGTCGCTATGACCGGTTTAAGAACTGTCAGTTTCGAAGCTTTGATGGAATGTATCGACCTAGCTAGCGGGAACCCAGCTACATTCAGAAGTCTAATGCTTGAAAGAAACAGTGGTGCGGAAGTCATCGCAGTTACAGACAAAGGTAAACCCAGCTTTCTAATCCAACTCTCTACCTATGATACGTCCAATTGGGTAGACGACTACGCCGCTGAGGTTGAGCGGATGATGTAATTACGGCCTTGAGATGTATGCTTATACATCTCTTTTTTTAAGTAATTGAAAAATACAGTAATCCGTTGTAAAATATTAATATTATTTAATATGTGGTGACAGAATGAGAAAACGAATTGTTTTAATTATGGGATTTATTGCACTGATTTTGGTTGGTGTTTATATATTTGAATCGAGATTGACTGACGAATTTTTAAGCAATGTAACTTCGCCAGTCATTACCTTGTTATCGGCTGGTATGATTGGACTCACACTAAAAGGAAAAAAACTTTTTAAGAAGAATTTTTATCTTTTAATGTTTGGCGTATTATCTTGGAGCGCATCCGATTTGCTTTGGATGCTTTATGAATCTGTTTTTCATATTAATCCTGAAGACTCTATCCTACTGCTTTATACGTATTTATTACCAAATATCTTTATCATGGCAGCTGCCATCCTCTATTTTGTTGAAAATCAAAAAAGATGGAATCAGTTTCAGCTCGTAGTTGATGTTTCATCAGCCGTAATGTTCATCACAATTTTGGTTTGGACAATTCTACTTAAATCAGTGACATTAAGTGACTGGTCAATTCATGAAAACATCGTCAATATTCTCTATATTTTGACCAATGTTATCACCCTATCTATATTGATCACCTTATTACTTTCTGCAAGAAGGGATATGATCTCTACCACGATGAAATGGGTCATCGCCGGTGTCGTTACCTATATAACGATTGACTTCATCTACGTGTATGCATACTGGATTAAAGCCTATGACTCGAATACCTTCATTGATACGATTTACTTGATATCGCTTCTTATGTTTGGATTTGCTTCCTATTATGATAATTACGGTAACAGTCCAATTATTCTCCCTGAATTAGATGAAGAAATTTCCTCTAAGGGTAGACCGATTAAGCTATTTTACTTTTTAATATTTCCATTTGCATTTGCATTAACTGGTTTTATCGACTGGATCTTATTCTTTTTCTTAGTTTTTGTACTACTACTCTATCAATATGTTTCCGTTCAGATACGACTTTTCGTTAAAAACGAAGCCTTGCTCAAAAAAGAACACGAATACAACGTCGAGCTTGAAAAGCAGATAGAAATTAGAACCTCACAGCTTAAACGTGCAAATTTAAGACTTACAGAGCTCTCTATCATGGATACTCTGGTTTCTTTACCAAATCGTCGTCACTTTATGGATAACTTAAACTTTAAAATCAATGAACTAGAACAGCCTATCACACTTTTCTATATGGATCTAAATAACTTTAAAAGTATTAATGATTTACACGGTCACGAGATGGGTGATAAAATACTTGGCATTTTTTCTGATCGCCTTTTTGGACTTAAGAATGAGCATCAAGAGATTGCAAGGCTTGGTGGTGATGAATTTGCTCTAATTGATGCCAACCCAGATCAGACCTTTGAGTCGATGAAGCAAACCGCTGAATCACTGCTTGCACTTACAGACGACAAACTTTATATTGGGGATTATATGTTTGACATCGGCATCAGTATTGGTATCTCTCAGTACCCAAGTGATGCAACCATCCCAAGTCAATTAATTAAGCTCGCAGATTTAGCGATGATTCAAGCTAAAAAGACAATTGGTACCTCTAATTATGTTTTTTATACAGACAGAGATATGGAACAGCTTGCTAGAAAAGCGAGAATCGAACTGTTACTCGATCAAATCGATTATGATGAAGAGTTCAAGTTGGTATTCCAGCCTCAGGTTGATGCATTTACCGGTGAAGTCGTTGGTGTTGAAGCTCTTTTGAGATGGCATAGTGCTGAGCTAGGATTTGTACCACCTTTGGAGTTTATAAAAATTGCCGAGGAGAAGAATCATATCGTTCAAATCGGTAAATGGGTAATAGAAAATGCAGTGAAACAGATTGGAAGCTGGAATAAAAATTATCACACTTCACTTCGTATGGGGATCAATATCTCAGCACTTCAGTTTGATACGGTTGATTTTATGAGTTATCTATCTGACATTATAAGGATTTATGAAGTACATGCTTCATGGATTGATCTAGAAATTACAGAGACCAGCACTTTAAATACAGGGCCTTCAATGGAAGAAATATTTAAAAGACTCAGCGATTATGGCGTTCAAATCTCTATCGATGATTTTGGAACCGGTTATTCTTCCCTCTTCTATATCAAACGCTTTAACATCGATCAGCTTAAGATTGCGAAAGAGCTCATCGATCAATTGGTAGAAAGTGAACAACAAAGATTAATCGTAAAAACCATTATCCTCATGGCAAAAGGGCTTAAAATTAAAACCATAGCAGAAGGTGTGGAAAACAAGGCGCAAGCTGACGTTTTATGTGAGCTAGGTTGCGATCGAATTCAAGGGTACTTCTATAGCAAGCCGCTTTCACCTACTGATTTTGAAGAACAGTTTCTAAAAAAAGGTCTGAACGTAGAAGATACTTCGATTCACATTTACGATCGCCCCTCGCATGAATAACGACTGCCAAATTCATAACAAATAAAAAACGACCCCAGTGAGCTAGAAATTAAATCTAACTTCTTGGGGTCGATTCATTTTATATTAATTGCGATTTTTATAGCTTAAATACCATACGTTCATTAAACACTTCAAAGCCTTCGTGTGAGAAGAATTCACCAGAGTTGGGATTTTGAGTCCAAAAATTCATTTCCACTCTGGGAATCTTGTTGTCTCTGGCGATTTGCTTCGCATGGTCCACCAGTTTTTTACCGAGTCCCAATCCTTTAAAACGACTCTCGACACAGATCTGATCGATATGAAGCGTATCTGTTCTAAACTTAAATGGCGTTTCATCAGAGGTTTTTCTACTGGTGAGCATATACCCTGCAGGCGCATCACCATGAAATATTACATAACCCGCCACACCTATTAAACTGAGCATCTCTTCAAAGTAATGACTCATTTCTAATTCATTAAAAGGCTTAAACAATTCAGGCTCTATTTCATGATGGAGCGTTTGAACATCTTTATTTAACTTGGCGATTATCTTTGCATCTGTTGTTTGAATAATTTTATCTAAATTTGAATTTTCCATATTTATTGCCTCCATTTTATAAATTTCGCATTTAAATCTAACTGTTTAGAAGTTAGGTGAATCATCGTCTCTTCTAACGCAGAAACAATCCCTATGAGGATTAAAACACCTGCGTACAGAGAGAGCCAATTCATTTGAAGTGAAAAAGGAATTCCAATACATAAAAATCCAGTAAGCTTATTAGCGTAGGTGTGTAAAATAGCAATCTCATGATATTTGATATAACCTATCAACACTGCAATACTTCTTAAGATGATAACAGTAACAACACCCACGACGATCCATGTCTGCCATTCAATTAACGGGATTAGCTTAAAACTGATAACCAAAAACAGAATTAAGTCTGCTAGACTGTCTAGCTTTGCCCCTATTTCACTTATAAGATTATAATGCCTAGCGATAGCCCCATCGATCACATCAGATAGAATTGCAACGGCATAGATTATAATAAATGAAGATGATAATGCTTTCGTCCATATAAGTCCGATACACAGCCCAATTCTAAGCAGTGTAATCAGATTGGGAACATGTCTTTTAAACCCAGTTAAATCACTCATTTGATATTTCACATTCAGCCACCCAATTAATCTATTTCAAAAAATATCTATCTTAAAGCTCTCGTTCTATAATTTCATTTTCAGCCTTAAATCCAAGTCTCTCATAAAAGTGACCTGATTTCTCACTTGGCCATAAAAATAGTAACTCTATCTCATTACTTTTAGACCACTCAGTTACATATTCAAAGAGTAGACTACCTATTTTCTGATTTCTCAGCTTTTCATCTGTATAAACACTTGAAACATACCCTAAAAAGGAAATGTATTTTCCAGGCTTCGGTAGTTTTCTAACTTTAGTTATATAGGCTGTTGCAACAATCCTATCTACATCTGTCCCAACCCATACAAAAACGGTCTGATTTAAATTTTCTACTAAATAATGATAGAAAACCTCATGATACGTTTCTTCATCATGAAGTGGTGTCTCAAGCTCTTCGACAACTTTTTGCTGCCATCTAAGGTGGCAAAGTTGACTGATATCTTGTTCAATTGCTAATCTAAATTCCATTTTTATTTCTCCTATAAATCAAACTGGTTTTTAATGATTTCAGCAACTGCCTCAGGCGCCATGTTTGTATTATCTATCTTTATATAATGTTCAAAAGTCATCTCACCTTCATAGCTTTCTAAACGGTAGCTCTCATCATCTCTTTGAAGACGGTATTCTGAGCTTTTGAGATCGCGTTTAGACGCTTTATTATTGAGTCTATTCTCTGTAACGTTTCTCTTAAGCCTTTCATCTTTGCTTGCCACAAGCTCAACATAATAGACCTCACCACCCTTTTCTTCAAACAAATCTGTTATGCGTTTGATCGCCTCCCAATCAGAGGGCTGATCGAATGCCCACATGTAAGTAAAAATCATCCCGTATAGGTTTGACTCAGCGAATTCTTCGAAAATCACTCTTCTCAATCGGCTTATCGCTCTTCCGTTAAAATAACCAAAAATTTCGATGATCGGTTCTATCGTCATGTGATTATGAAACAGTCTAAGATCAGTTATTTTCATGAGCTCTTGTCCCACTGTCATTTTGCCTACTGCTGCATTGCCTATTATGATGACCAGTTTCATAGTTCCTCCTATTTTAACGTTATTTCAATGCGTTCTTTTCCACCGCCGATGTTATGCCTGCTTAACTTAAAAGCGCCAATCTCACCGGTTGTTTTTATATGTGTTCCACCGCAAGGTACTTTGCCAAAACCGAGAATTTTCCAGTATCTTTGTTCGTTCTCAAGATCACTAAAAGCACTCGTGATTTCATGGTTTTCATGAATCAATCGCGTTAATGCATTTTCTAAAGCTGTAAAAATAGAATTAATATTCCCTTCCCACTTAAAGTCTACTCTCGCTTTATCTTCGTTAATATTTGCGCCTACTTTTTCTGGATGTCCATAGTTTTGATACACCCACTCTAAAACCAACTCTGCAGCAAAGTGAAGTCGCATGAGTCGATAACGTTTTTGCCAATCGATGCTCATATGTACCAAGTCACCTGAGCGCAGCTTATGCTCTGGAGGCAATTTATAATAGATTTCTTTGCCGACTTTAGTTGCCTCTAACACTTCATAGTCATTGATTTTGCCACTGTCCGACTGCTGCCCACCTGAAAAAGCGTAGAAAATAGTCTCAGCAACCGTAATGGTATCGCCCATAACTGAAGTCACTGTTGTATTTAACTCTGTTAAATATGGATTTTCCCAGAATACTTTCTTACAAGACATCTCTATGCCTCCAAATGAATTTGAATTATTATATCATAAATTTTATTTAATAAAATTAATTTTTGATTAGTATCTGATATAATATAAGACGTAATCAAATAGGAGGCATATATGAAGCTTAAAAGACTTAAAACACTTGTTTTGACGGGAATACTTGCGACGCTTTTCACAGGCTGTTCTAGTCCAGTTGAAACTGAACCATTTGATATCACAACGGTCGATATCACGACACACCCTCAAGCTATTATTACAATGGACAGTGGTGAAACTATGACTGTTTGCTTACTACCAGAAATCGCACCCAATACAGTTAATAACTTTATCAGTCTAGTTGAAAGTGGGTTTTATGATGGACTTACCTTCCACCGTGTTATAGAGAACTTTATGATTCAAGGCGGTGACCCAGTTGGCAATGGTTTAGGTGGTCCGGGCTACGCAATCAAAGGCGAGTTTAATAACAATGGATTTGCCAATGGACTTAATCACACAAAAGGGGTTATCTCAATGGCTAGAACAAGAGAGATGGATTCTGCTGGCTCACAATTCTTCATCATGCATGCAGATGTTGCGACGCTTGATGGTGATTATGCTGCATTTGGTTTTGTCATTGATGGACTTGATGTCGTAGATACGATCGCAACAGTACCAAAAGATAAAAACGACAAACCGTTAGAGCCTATAGTGATTAAAAGCATTACTATAGAAAGAAATGGCTATACACCTGAAGATCCAATTACAATCAAGAAGTAAACAAAGGTAAATACTAATATAGATAATGATATATAACCGATTCAAATCAAGATTCAAATCAAGATTCAAATTAAGATTCAAATTCATATTTAAACTTATATAAAAACTAAAAGGACCAAGTTACTTATTATTAGTAACTTGGTCCTTTCTATTATAGTCATTCTCAAATAAATCTAAACAAACTTCACATACTCAGCCATTGGTTTTCTATAGCCTCTAATGCGATCACTTTTTTGATCCATTTTTCCAATAGTGATCATTAAAGAAGGCACTTCGTTTTCAGGTAAATTAAGCGTTTTACTAATCTTATCTTTATCAAAGTAGATCATTGGGCAAGTATCCCAACCCTTTTCCTTAGCTAGCAACATAAAAAGCATCGCTGAAAGTGAAGCATTTCTTATAGCTTCATCATGTCTAAAGGTATCTCCCCAGCCTTCATAAAGATTGTTGATCATATCAATCATCATATTGTATTCCATTTTATCTAAAATACCGAGCATTCTTGAGCCTTCATAGATTTTGTCAGCGGATTGATACGCCAGTTTGTCACCGGTCACGATGATCACCGCAGATGCCGTCTTAATTTTATATTGCTTAAAAGCGTCCTCAAAGACTTCATCCATTTTCGCTCTATCTTCTACCACATAATAGTTAGCATGTTGTAAATTGAATGCCGATGGTGCTAAGGACAACTCTTTAAAAATAGATTCAAAATCCTCTCTAGGGATTTGAATGCCCTCTAAAAACTTATTTGCTGATCTTCTACTTTTTACGACTTCCATAAACTGACTCATACGCTTAATTCCTTTCCTTCCACGCCATTCTGACGCATAATCATTATTTTGAATTTAAATTATAATAACCTCTAATCGAACAAATTAGTTTTTCGCCAATTCGATTAATAGGATATGTGCTTTTGAATTTGTTTTAATTACAATGGTTTCTTCAGTTAGTTCAGCTGCATCTCTGGTTCTTAAACTTATATCATTCAACTCTACCTCACCCTCAATTAGGATCAGATATGCCATTCTACCCTTTTGTATGTTCAAAGTGTGTTGATTCGGCGCATGTAGCTCAGTAACATATAGGTTTGCGTCTTGATTAAGCGCTATGATATCTCTGTTAATGATTGCATTTTCGATTTGACTTTCTTCACTTGAAGACTTACCCTCAGCTAGCTTTAGCCAGTGATTTACTCTTTGTGACCACTCCAATTGACGATCGCCATATTGAGGCTGGTGACCCTTTTGATCCGGTAAGATCCAGATCTGAAGAAATCTCAACGTCTCATTGCCACGATTATGTTCACTGTGTAAGACGCCTTTCCCTGCACTCATGTATTGTACTTCACCACGTTTAAGGGTTCTTTGATTGCCCATACTGTCTGCATGTGTCAACTCGCCTTCTACGACATATGAGATGATTTCCATGTCTCTATGCGGATGCAATTCAAACCCCTTGTTAGGCGCTACAAGATCATCGTTTACAACTCGAAGCATTCCAAACTGCATATTTTGGGGGTTATAGTACTCGGCGAACGAGAAATGAAATAAACTTTTCAACCACCCCAAATCACTCTTTCCCATATTTTCGTGCTTTATATGTTTCATATAATTTCCTTTCAATTAAATTCAAATAAAGTCATGACAACAGATTTGATAATTTTTATTATGTATAATCGTTACTGTGGAATGGATAAAAAACACATTTAATACTAATTAGTGATATTATAGTTTTATAATAGCTTCATCAAAGTAATCTGTCAATCCAATTAGTTAAAGTTAGTGATAATTTTTTGTGAACAAAATGAAAATCCTGTTTTCCAAGGGGTTAAATGCCCTAAGAGAACAGGATTTAGGATTAGATTTAGATTTGATAAATTTTAACAAAACTTTGATACTAGTCTTCAGAATAGCTCCAACCTTCATCACCGTGATAGATCATCTGTTTCGTCATACCGCCATCTACAGTGATGTTTTCACCTGTGATGAACCCAGCCTCACGTGAACAAAGGAATCTAACCAGACGACTGATATCTTTCGGTTTACCGATTCTACCCGCCGGATGCTGATGATGATCTTCTGCTGAGAACTGTCCTTTCGTCGTATCGATCCAACCAGGACTGATGGCATTCACTCTTACCTTACCTGCTAAGCTGATGCTCATCGCATGTGTCAAAGATAAGATGCCACCTTTCGCAGCACTGTAGCTCTCTGTATCTCGTTGTGACATATAGCCTCTTGTAGATGCGATGTTGACAATCGATGCCCCCGCTTTAAAAAAAGGCATGAATCCCTTGGTTAATAGATAAGGCGCAGTTACACCAACTTTTAGAACATCGTTGAATTTCTCAAAATCACAACCACTGATTAAACCTTTGTTGCTATAGCATGCATTGTTTATGAGGTAATCTACTTCGCCAGCTTCATCGATAATTTGACGAATGGCACGATCAATCTCTGCTTCATTTCTCAAATCACATGAAATATATCTAATTTTTAGTGATTTGTTTGGAATTTCTACTTCATGATGATAAATATCAGTTAATAATGCATCTAAAAATCCAGTTTCTATATGTGAAGGTGCAACTATGTCTAGGTTGTAAACCGTAGCGCCTTCTTTTGCGAAATCAAGTGCAATTTGATAGCCAATGCCGTTTGTTGCGCCAGTAACGACGCAGACTTTCTCTCTAAATCTTTTCATCTCTGCCCCCTACCTCCATAATGTCTTATAAACATTATAATGGGATTTCACAAAAATGAAAGGAGTTTTTTTAATAAATCGTAACATTTAGGCTATATTTCACTTTGCCACTTTTTGAGTTCCTCATCAGTCGCCAATACACTGTGATTTTCAGATAACTGATGATACTTACCGAGATTATAATCCACATCGTTACCATCGTAGAATTGTCTTTTTCTCGTCTTCTCCTCTGCTGGATTAGGATGTGGCACTGCTGATAGAAGTGCACGGGTATAAGGATGAACTGGATGACTGTATATATCATCTGAAAGGCCAATCTCTACGATTTTACCGCGATGCATAACTGCTATTCTATTACTGATGTATCTCACCATAGATAAATCATGCGCTATAAAAATATAGGTCAGTCCACGTTCCTTTTGTAGCTTTTTGAGTAAATTGACGATTTGTGCTTGTATGGAAACATCCAGCGCACTGATGGCTTCATCACAGATGACGAAGGATGGTGACATAATCAGTGCTCTAGCGATCCCAATCCTCTGTCTTTGCCCACCTGAAAATTCATGTGGATAACGATGGGCATGTTCTCTACTTAAACCGACGATTTCAAGCATTTCATAGACCATCTCTTCTCGTTCTTCCTTAGTCTTGTATAGCTTATGAATGTCTAATCCCTGAGCGATCAGATTCATAACTGTCTTTCTCGGATTTAAGGATGCCATAGGATCTTGAAAGATCATTTGAAGCTTTGTACGCAATACCTTTGAGGTTTCCTTACTCATTTTTCCTGTTAGCTCATGTCCTTCAAACTGAACGCTACCAGAAGTCGGCTCATACAGCTTTATGATGCTTCTCCCAGTGGTCGATTTACCAGATCCACTTTCACCAACGATACCGAAGGTTTCACCTTTATACACCTTAAAGGAAACGTCATCCACCGCTTTAACGGTGAAATGTCGATTCATTCTAAAGTGTTGTTTCAAGTTTTTAACTTCCAATAAGACTTCATTCGTTTCCATGAACCGCACCCTCTTTCTGTAATCTTTGTCTTAAAAATAAAGGCAGTTCAACTTTTGGCGCTCTAGGATCTAATAGCCATGTTGCCGCATAGTGTGTCTCTGAGATTTTAAACATTGGAGGTTCTTCTTCAAAATCGATATTGAGTGCGTATTCACTTCTAAGCGCAAAAGCATCACCTACTGGTGGATACAACATATTCGGCGGTGATCCAGGAATAGAATAAAGATCGATTTCCTTGTTTGCCATATCGGGTACCGATGACAGAAGTCCCCATGTATAAGGATGTGCAGGTGCGTTGAAGATCTCTTCAACGGTTCCGTATTCCACGATTTTTCCCGCATACATAACCGCGACACGATCGGCCATGTTTGCAACGACACCGAGGTCGTGTGTGATGAATATGATTGATAAGCCAATTTGCTTTTGCAAAGACTTGATCAGTTCTAGTATTTGCGCTTGAATCGTTACATCAAGTGCAGTTGTCGGTTCATCTGCGATGAGAATCTTAGGCTCACATGCAAGTGCGATAGCAATGACGATTCTCTGACGCATGCCACCGCTAAGTTGATGCGGGTATTGTTTGTATCTTTCAGCTGGATTAACGATACCGACGAGCTCTATCAGTTCTATCGCTCTAATCTTTGCAGCCTTACGATTCAGCTTAGTATGCTCCATAACCGCTTCTCTGATTTGCTTGCCCACTGTCATGGTTGGATTTAACGAGGTCATAGGATCTTGAAAAATCATCGCGATTTCCTTGCCTCTGAACTGTATAAACTGTTTATTCGATATCTGACAGAGGTCAGT
>DJWQ01000155.1 GCA_002441045.1 Firmicutes bacterium UBA6226
TAGAAAGAAATACCAATCATACAGCAATATTTATAATAATAGAAAAAAACACTATATTTAATATGGATATATCAGTAAAATAAAGGTAACGACATAAAACATATTAATTTTGGAGGTACATACTATGGGCACTTTAATTACTTTTGCTTCAATTGCGATTCCTGTAGTTGCAGTTGTTGTCGCTATTTTGTTGACGGGATACGTCAAGGCTTCGCCGGATGAAGCGATTATTATATCTGGTTTAAAGAAGACGCCAAAAGTCGTCATCGGTAAAGCAGCAATCATGATTCCGTTCTTTGAAAGAAAAGACAAGTTAACATTGAGAGCAATGAAGATCGATGTTAAAACCAGTGAAGCAGTTCCAACACAAGAGTTTATCAACGTATTAGTAGACTCGGTGGTAACGGTGAAAATTTCATCTGAAACAGAGCTTTTGACAAAGGCAAGTGAAAACTTCCTTAACAAAAACGAAGATTATATTCGCAATATGGTACAGGATGTTTTGGAAGGTAACATACGTGAAATCGTAGGTACGATGTCGCTTACCAACATGATTTCCGATCGTCAAAAATTCTCTGAAAAAGTGCAGCAAAATGCGGTTCCTGATATGAGAAAGCTCGGTCTTGAAATCGTATCGTTTAACGTTCAAAACTTTGCCGATCGCGAAGGGGTTATCAATGATCTTGGTATCGATAACGTGGCTAAGATACAAAAGAACGCTAAAATCGTTAAGGCTGAAGCTGAAAGAGACGTAAAAATTGCTCAAGCGATGGCTAATAAAGAGGCAAACGATGCAGAAGTGGCTTCACAAGAGGAGATAGCGGTTAAGAATAATCAACTGGAAATTAAGAAGGCGGAGTTAAAGCAAGAATCTGATACAAAAAAGGCGCAAGCAGATGCTGCATATAGAATTCAAGAAGAAGAGCAACGTCGTACGATAGAGATTACAACAGCAAATGCGAACCTTGCGAAACAGGAAAAAGAAATTGAACTCAAAGAGCGTGCGGTTCAAATTATGGAAAGAGAACTGGATGCAACCGTTCGTAAAAAAGCGGATGCAGATAAATATTCAAAGGAAAAAGCAGCAGATGCAAAGCTTTACGAAGTTCAAAGAAACTCTGAAGCTGAAAAAATCAAAGCTGAAAATGAAGCACTTGCACTTAAAGCAACTGCTGAAGCTAATGCCTTCGCGAAGAAACAAGATGCTGAGGCACAAAAAGCATATATGATGGCAGAAGCGGACGGTATTCAAGCCAAGGGACTTGCGGAAGCAAAAGGGGTGGATGCAAAAGCTGAAGCGATGAAGAAAATGGAAGAGGCTGCTGTGCTTGAGATGTTCTTTAAAGTCTTACCTGAGATTGCTGCGAATGTTGCAAAACCACTTGAAAATATCGACTCGATAACCATGTACGGTGAAGGTAATAACGCAAAATTGGTTGGTGATATCACTAAGTCGATGTCACAGATCATGAACGGTGTAACAGATGCGACTGGACTTGATGTTAAAGGACTGATTTCTGCATTTATCGGTGGTAAAGTGGCACAACCAGATTATGAGGAAATTACTAAGAAATAAGATGGGAAATAAATTCGACCCTTAAAACTGATTTCAGCTACTGAAATCAGTTTTTTATTAAGCAGTGAAGATTTTATAAAGTGAAAATCTTACTTGTTGCAAAATCTGTGGTAAATCTATGGTAAAACTATGGGCTAGATACTAGATGTTTTTTGTTATAAGATAGTGAATAAATAGGATTGCATAGAAAGGAGACGAGATCATGAAGTATACCATTCATCCGGAAGTGTTTGAATTAAACCCTAGCTTACAGTTTGGCATTTTGATCGGAAAAGGGCTTAATAATAGTGAATCAACTGATGCAGATGTCACTTTGCTTAGGGAGGCAGAAACTCAGGTAAGACAAATCATTCAAGAAGATGCATTAAGAAGCGTGCCAAACATCAAAGCCTATCGCGAAACCATGGAAAAGGCTGGTATTAATCCAAATAAATATGCCGTCTCCACAGAGGCGATGATCAAAAGGGTGTTGAAAGGAAATGCATTACCAAAAATCAATGCACTTGTAGATCTGTGCAATGTCGTTTCTTTGCAGAATCAAATTTCCTTAGGTGGTCACGATCTTAGAGATTTACATGAGGATTTAAGTATTTGTTTTAGCAAAGGAACGGAGCAATTCTTACCCTTTGGAGCAGAGGCGTATGAATCGGTTGAAGCAGGAGAGTTGGTATTTACAAGTGGTAAAATGGTTCAGACGCGAAAGTGGATTTGGCGACAAAGTGAGCTGGGCAAAATGACTTTGGATACGAGTGATGTTTTCTTTCAGCTGGTTGGGTTTGATGAAAGTGAAAACAATTCTTTGATGCATGCTATGGACACCTTGGGTAACTATATAGAAGAGCGATTTTGCGGAACTTACCAGAAATTTGTTGTAAATAATGAAAATTCGAGCATTGAATTTGATGTATAATGGCTGAATAATTTAACTATATTACAAATCAATCTTTAAGATGATTGGAGGACAAATTGCCAAAGCGAAATAATATATCGATAAAAACCAAGTATAAAACCAAAGAAGAATGTATGGAGAACTGTAGAGATGTTAAAGGTAAGACGATTCTTGCAACTACTTATTCGAGACAAATCAGTGGTGAAGTTTATCCCGACGGTAGTTTTGTGCTGAGCAGTAGAGCAAAGGGCAGCGCGATGTTTGAATTTAAAGGTGTAATACGAGAAGAAGAAGATGGCGTCTATATGCAGGGAGACATCATAAAAAAGCCTTCAGCTATAAGAATCGTATACGGCTCAATTCTTATTTCAACGGTCGTCGCCATAGCGATGGTGCTGACGATGAATCCCGTCTTTATTTTATTTGCAGTCTTATTTGCAACGATGCCATGGCTAAATTTGATCATTATAAACAAAAGCGATTTCTTATATAAGGATATCTTGAATAAAGTTGGTTCTTGAACAGATTAAAAAACTTTTAAAAATAGATCGTCCCTAAATAAATAGTCAGAATTAAACAGTCATATAATAAATACTCATAAAATTGATCGTCATATAAATAATGCAGTAACCGAGGAGACCTATGAAAAAACAAATCATTTTAATATTAACCTTATCAGCAATAATCGCTCTAACAGGGTGTTCCAAACAAACGGTTGACCCACTACCTACGATAGGAGAGGGACAGTCAGAGGCGATCTACCTCGATTCAACGAAGACGACCGCTGAACGTGTGTCTGATCTCATAGGTAGAATGACACTTGAAGAAAAAGCGGCTCAAATGGTGCAAGGCGAACGCAATGCCGTAACGAGTAAGGATTTAAAGACTTATGGTTTAGGTTCAGTACTCAGCGGAGGTGGCAGTGTTCCAGGTGAGGGAGCGATCGGTGACTGGGAAAAGATGATGAACAGTTATCAAGAAGCGATTTTATTGCGCGATTTAAAGATTCCGATGCTCTATGGGATCGATGCTGTTCATGGACACTCTAACATCAAGGGAGCAGTTATTTTCCCTCACAACATAGGACTAGGTGCAGCAAATGATCCAGACCTAGTAAAGGAAATGGCTAAAATTGTAGCGGATGAAATGAAGCTGACCAAGATTATATGGAATTTTTCGCCGTGTGTGGCGATTGCCAGCGATCCGAGGTGGGGCAGAACTTATGAGTCATACTCTACCGATCCAAAGATCGTTACTGAGCTAGGAGATGCTTATTTTGAAGGCTTAAAGGAGTCAGGAGTCATAGCGACGGCGAAGCATTACGTGGCTGACGGAGGTGTTTCCTTTGGTACGGGCAGTGGTGGCAACCTTATCGATAGAGGGGATGCTCAGATGTCAGAAGAAAAGCTAAGGGAGATTTATTTAGAACCCTATAAGGAACTCGTAAAAAACGGTGTACCCGTAGTTATGGCATCTTTTAGTAGCTTAAACGGTGAACCGATGCATAGCCATAAATACTTATTAACAGATGTATTAAAGAATGAGCTTGGCTTTCAAGGTTTTGTGGTATCTGACTGGGAAGCGATTCACTTGTTAGAGGCAGGGATTGATTTTAACGATCAGGTACAGCTTTCGATCAATGCAGGGGTGGACATGCTGATGGAGCCGAATGAGTGGTTGAGTGCGATTGAAGCCATTGTGACAAATGTTGAAGATGGTAAAATTCCAATGTCTAGAATAGACGATGCTGTCAGTCGCATATTGACGGTTAAGTTCGAGGCAGGTCTGTTTGAAGATCCTTATCTAGCAGATAATGAGACTAAGGTTGTCGATTTAGGTGATGCTAAAAGTAGAGAAGTGGCATCTGAGCTTGTTAGCAAATCGTTGGTACTTTTAAAAAATAAGAATGAAGTCTTACCTTTTAAAAAGGATGAGACCATTTTGGTGCTTGGTCCGGGAGCCGATAATATGGGGATTCAGTGCGGTGGCTGGACGATCTACTGGCAAGGGTCTCCTGATATTGCAGGCTATCCACTGACAACAGGTACAACCATATTAGAGGGCTTACAAAGCCTAGGTGATAAACAAGGCGTTACGTTTATAACCGATGTGAATCAAGCTTCAAAAGTGGATAAAATTCTGCTCGTATTAAGTGAAGTGCCTTATGCGGAAATGAATGGCGACACAGCTGATATGAGCATCACCGGTAGCCTAGCTTCGCCTGAAAATAAAGCAGCGATAGAACTGGCAAATACACAGAACAAACCTATAGTAACTCTGATCATAGCGGGAAGAGAAGTCATTATTGAGGACTATGTAGATCAATGGGATGGACTGGTTATGGGTTTTCTACCAGGAAGTGAAGGACAAGGCGTTGCTGATGTTTTGCTAGGTGTGAAGGCGTTTGTCGGTAAGCTTCCTATGCCTTGGTACAAAAGCGTTGAAGATATAGGTAATGAGCAAGCTGAGCCGATGTATCCGATCGGTTATGGTTTGAATTTTGCAATGTAATTCATAGCTTATACAATGAGCAAAAGTAAGACTAAAAAAAGAAAGCGTTCCTATATATGGGAACGCTTTACTTATGATGGTAGATAATACATATTATATTAAATTGAAAACTACTCAGAGAAAAGCTTTTCAGGAATCCTTTTCACTATCAGCTCTGTCCCTAGCTCACATACTTCCACCAATCTCTCAGGATTGATCATCTCAAAGGTATCTAAATCTGTATGATAGTCATGAAAAGGTCCAACTTGGATGTAAACAGCATCTATTCCAGCTTGAGCAAATGGTGCATGATCGCTTCTATCGGTCATAGATGTCGTTGGAAAATATCCCATATCTTTTAGTGCATCACGAGCGATACTGATTAATTTAGGCGCCACAAGTCCTTCTGCAGAACCGAGATCAAAGCTATCTCCAACACCAACCATATCAAAATTTAGCATAGCTACAATCTGATCTCTATCTTCTTTAGTTAAACGATCGACATAGTAATGAGAACCAACGAGTCCAATTTCCTCTGCACCAAATGCGATAAACTCGACATCATAAGGCAGTGAAACTTTCCCATCGCTGATAGCCTTTGCCATTTCAACGAGGGCTGCTGCACCAGAGGCGTTGTCGTTTGCCGAAGGTGTGTCTACACCATCATAATGTGCACCAACTATGATTCGTTTACTATCTGGATTATTCTCTGATTTATAAAGTGCAATTATATTATTTGAAGTTGCATCTTCGTAGGTGATGTCCACATTGAGTGAAACGGTGACGGTATTTCCTTCTCGCGTTGCATTTTCAAAGGATTGACCTACATCACGTGTGATACTAACGGCAGGAATTTTAGAAAGTTGTGTTAAAGTAGCTGAAATAGCGCCTTCGCTGTTAGGGTCATAGAATAATACTGCAGCTGCCCCCTTGCTAGCCGCCCTAGCAGTTTTAATATAAAAATACTCTCCACCGCGCTGAACAAGTACAATTTTACCATTTACATCTTGACCAACGTAATCACTTTCAGCACCCATACCCAGAGGTACGATTTCAGCTGTAATGCCACCTTCTGGTGTAGCGGCACTGTAGCTTAATGCTTTTGCATCACTTAATACACGATTTGAATCACTTGTCACCTTTAGCTCTAATAGGTCGCAGACGTAGGCTTTAATTGGAAAGCTTTGTTTAGATACTTCAAGTCCAAATGAAGTAAATTGATCAACTAGATAATCTGCAGCTGCTGATTCCCCTTCAAAACCAGTGATGCGTGCGTTATCTTTAGAGGACAATAATTTAATGGTATCTAGCATGCGTTCACTTGAAAATTCAGGTTCAAATAGAGTAACCTCATTTCCCTCTTTAAGGGATGATACAGTAGTGTTATTTGACTGAACGTCAGTCTCTTTAATGCCACATCCAGCACTGATCGCCAAAACAAAGACCAATAGTGCTAAAATAAGTATATATTTCGTTCTTTGTTTCATAAAAACCTCCATTATTAATTATCAGACAATTCTGTTAATTATAGTTTACTTCTTTTGACAGAATAAAGTTTTTTTGTTTTCTTAATAA
>DJWQ01000104.1:0-9598 GCA_002441045.1 Firmicutes bacterium UBA6226
GAATGATATAAGACTTATAGTTAAGCGAGCAGGTTCAACCTGCTCGCTTTTTTGTATACATAGATTGATGAAGCTTTGAAAATATGAGATAATAAAATGCAATGTTACTTTTGGGGGATAAAAATGAAGGATTTAATTCAAGCTTTCGCACTCATATTCATAGCGGAAATGGGTGACAAAACACAGATTATGGCAATGGCGTTTGCTACTAGATATAAGATAAAAGATATTTTGATTGGTGTTATGATTGGTTCTTTTTTAAATCATGGACTAGCGATATTACTGGGATCGGTTTTAACACAGTTTATACCCATAGAAGCGTTACAGCTAGTTGCAGGGGTTTTGTTCGTCGCTTTCGGGCTTTTATCCCTATCAATAGCGGAAGATGAAGAAGAGAATATGAAAAGTTCTCAATATGGAGCTATTGCAACGGTTGCGCTTGCATTCTTTCTAGGTGAACTCGGGGATAAAACTCAGCTTACTGCGCTAACGCTATCAACGCAATCATCTGTGCCGGCATTGACCTTATTAGGCACTGTAGCGGGTATGGTCGTTGTAAGTTCAATAGGTATCTTTGTGGGTGCCAAATTAGGTAATAAAATACCGGAGCATATTATTAGAATCGGCGCGTTTGTTATCTTCATGGCATTTGGTTTAGGCAAAATTTTTGGTTCTGAATACGTACTGAGTATGGGAACGACATTCCTAGTATTACTTTTAGGAATAATTGTAACATTGACAATTTTTAGAGCGCTGATTTTTAGTAGGCAATTGAAAGAAATTAAAGTTTCTGCTTTAAAGCAGCATGCTGAAGACTTAAGAAATCACAGACTTTTATTGAAGGCAAGCGTGGACCATTTGTGTAAGGGGTGCCATGTTTGTGAGGATCATATTTGCTTGGTAGGGTATATGAAATCTATGCTTTCGGATAGAGTGACCTCAAGTCGATTTGATACTAAAGTGATTGAAAAACTTCAAAACAAATCATTTGATCGATCTAAGGCTGAACAAATTAAAATTTTACTGGATGAGTACTATTTAAAATATCCAATGGATCGCACCAGCAATCCTGAATTAATGACAATTGAAGCAGCAATCAATAGAATTTTAGAAGAGGAATCTTCAATAGCACAACTAATACATTAAGGGTGAGGTTATTATGGCAAGATTATTTGGAACTGACGGTGTACGAGGCATAGCAAATGAAGAATTAACAATAGAACTTGCGATGAACTTAGGGAAATATGGCGCACACGTTATTACACAGGGAAAACCTAAAGCAAAAATACTGGTTGGTAAAGATACAAGAATTTCTGGGGATATGCTTGAAGCGGCGTTGTCTTCTGGTATACTATCAGTTGGCTGTGATGTTATCAACGTAGGTGTAATTCCAACACCTGCAATTGCTAAGCTCGTTAGAGTTTTAGAAGCAGATGCAGGCGTTATGATATCTGCTTCACACAATCCAGTTGCTTTTAATGGGATAAAATTTTTCAATAGCGAAGGTTTAAAACTATCTGATCAAATTGAAGATGAAATAGAAAATATGATTCTATCAGGTGCAGCAGTTGCTAAGCCAACTGGAACACACATTGGACATGTTAGATCCTATGAGAACGCTGAAAATGAATATATGGACTATGTGATTTCAACTTTAGAGGGTATGAATTTTGAAGGTCTTAAAGTTGCGATGGACTGTGCAAATGGCGCAGCTTCGTCAGTAGCGCCTCAAACGATGAATCGTTTAGATGCAAAGGTTTATAACATTCATCACGAACCAGACGGAACGAATATTAACGAAAATTGTGGTTCCACACATTTGGGAGATTTGATAAAGTTTGTTAAAGTTGTTGGTGCAGATGTTGGCCTAGCATTTGATGGGGATGCGGATCGATTATTAGCTATCGATGAAAATGGCATGTTGGTTGATGGGGATAAAATTATGGCCATCTGTGGAAAGGCACTCGCAGAAAAAGGGCATTTGAAGGATAATACGATTGTTTCAACTGTTATGAGTAACTTAGGTTTTGATATTGCTTTAAAAGAGAATAACTTAAAATCCTTAAAAACACAAGTTGGAGACAGATATGTTCTTGAAGAAATGCTAGCAAAGGGCTATCAATTAGGTGGAGAACAATCCGGACATATTATTTTTTTAGAGCACAATACAACTGGTGATGGTCTTTTAACAGCCGTTCAACTTCTTCGCGTTATGAAAGAAACCGGCAAAAAACTCTCTGAACTAGCTTCTATGATGACGGTATACCCTCAAGTTTTAAAAAATGCAAAGGTGCCTAACGATAAAAAACATACTTTTAGTGAAAATTTAGTTGTATCTGAAAAGATCAAAGAAATTGAAGATAAATTCCATGGAAAAGGACGTGTATTAATTCGACCTTCAGGAACAGAACCACTGGTTAGGGTGATGATCGAAGGTGAAAATCAAGAAGAACTTGAGCGTGAAGCGATTGGTTTAGTGGAATTAATTGAAAAAGAAATGAATTAAAGTAGCGATTTATAACACAGAAAAAGTAGCTGTGTCAATAAGAGCACTTATCTTTTGTTTTAAATGACAAACCCAGAAAATCATTGTGATTATCTGGGTTTTATTAAGTTGCAGATGAATTGATTTAAAATTTAAGGACATGATATCCGAAGCATTTATTGGTGTTGAGTTGTAGAGATTGACACATAAAGCTAAACCAATGTGGGTAACAAATTACAAATATCATTAGCAGTTGTTTCATAACTTAATACTTCAAATTCCTTTAAGTGCGTATGAGAGGTGATACTTTTTCTATAGATAGGGTCATAATGCACTTCTAGAATTCTTTTTGTAAAGGATTCAAAATCTTTAGAGGCTATAAGTGCTGTAAGTTCTGTCATATGCTCATTGGATAGATAAGGCTTTAACTTTTCAATCGCTATATCTAGCTGTAAAGTAAAAGCATCATCAGCTGTATAATCTTTAAGTAGCTCACGAACGCGAAAATCAATACTTGCAGTTAAAAGTAGAAACTTTCCTTCTTGCATCTTTTCAAACATCAATTTAGGGACAAAAACTTTTCCTATTCGTCTTGATTCTGATTCTATGAAACAATAGGATTGATGAATCTTTTTTAATTGATGATAAAGATTGTTTTCAAACATTTGAACACTTTGAAAACCATCTGTACCAATTGCCCCTAGATGTGATCCTTTATGATTAGCAGCAGCTTCAAGATCAATAACAGGTTGACCAAGTTTTATTAATTCTTCTAAAACATGAGTCTTTCCAACGCCTGTTAGACCATTGAGTACGATAAAATCTGGATAATTCTCAAAGGGTTGATTTAGTTTTTTAAGGACTTCAGTCCGATATGCTTTATAACCACCTTGAATCCAATAAACGGGAATATCAATACTTCTCATTAGAAGGGCAATAGATCGACTTCTATAACCACCTCGTGCACAGTAAAAGATTATTTTTTTATAAGGATATTTTTTTTTGAGTTCAAATAGTGTATCATAGAATATATGCAGTTTTTCAGACCCGTACTTTAGTCCTAACCGTTTGGCTTCTTCTACAGATGCATTTTTATAAATCCAACCGACCTCATGTCGTTCTAAGTCATACAGTATTGGGAGATTAATCGCATCGACAATATGTCCATTTTTATATTCAGATTCACTTCTTACGTCTATAAAAACTGCTTCATCATTTGGGTTATAGGGTATAGCTTGATACATAACGTCTTCCTTTAATTTTGTCTTTAATAGCATCATAACATAAATAGATAGTTGTGAGAACAATTAGAATGAGAGGTGAACCATGCGTTTAATTAATATTAATGATGTAGAAGTGGGTAGTGTGATTGCTAAGCCTGTATATGATTCTAAGCTTTCGCTTTTAATAAATAGGGGAACTGTACTATCTGAAATACTAATAAAAAAATTAATTCTAGCAGATATAAGACACCTTTATATTGACGACGAACTATCAAGAGGCGTTGAACTTGATCCAATGATATCAGATGAAATTAAACTTCAAGCGATTGTTGTTATGAAGACGATTTATGATTCACAGACTATAAAAAATGATAAAAATAGTGAAGAAGTTCGTGAGGGTACAATAAAGGAATTAAAAGACATTGTTGATGATATCATCACTGAAATTTATGCTAGAAATGAACAAAAGTATTACAGCACTGAGCTAATGGGAGCAGAAATGTACCATTATAATCACGCAGTTGAAGTTATGATTCTCTCTTTACTAATTGGTAGAAGGATGGGGCTTGATAGAGAAAAGTTACTAAAATTAGGTATGGGGGCAATACTTGCAGATATTGGAAAAGTGAAAGTGCCTTCTGAGATTTTGAATAAAAAAGGTAAGTTAGACGTAGCTGAGTTTGAAGAAATGAAACGACATGTGGATTATAGTTATCACATTTTAAAAGACCTCGTTAGTTTATCTTCCCTTTCAAGACAAATTGTACTCTTACATCATGAGAAGCTAGATGGAAGTGGCTACCCAAATGGATTTGTTGGCGATCAAATACCTTTATTGGTTAGAATCGTTACGATGTGTGATATATTTAGTGCCATTGTATCCGACAGGACATATAACAATAGAATTTCAGTGGATACAGCGATTGAAATTTTAAGAAGTGCAACCCCTGCTAAGTTAGATCAAGACGTATTTTTAGCTTTAATGCAAGTAATAGATGTTTATCCACCGGGTACATTGGTTGAACTTAGCAATGGAAAAACAGCAATTGTCATTGCGAATAATCCGAATTCCCCTACGCGTCCAGTTTTAAAACAAATAGAGGATGGTATGCAGATTGATATGCTGCAGGAATTAACAATTTTTATTAAGAAAGTACTTTCAAGACTCCCATGAGGAGTTTTTTTTATGTCCGCCATATGATAGTATAAAACTAATGGAGGAGAGATTATGGATAAGAAGTATATTCTAGCATTAGATCAAGGAACGACAAGTTCTAGAGCCATTTTATTTGATCATTCTGGTCGAGTTATAAAAACTGCACAAAAAGAGTTTACACAATATTATCCTGTTGCTGGATGGGTGGAGCATGATCCTATGGAAATTTGGGGGACACAGTCGGGTGTCGCTAGAGAGGTGCTAGAAACTGCAGGAGTAAGTACTCAAGAAATTGCTGCGATTGGCATAACCAATCAAAGAGAAACGGTTGTCATTTGGGATAAAAGAACTGGCAAACCTATTTATAATGCGATCGTATGGCAATGTAGGAGAACTGCAGACATCTGTGATACTTTAATAGAACAAGGCTATGAAGCATATATAAAAGAAAAAACAGGACTTGTTGTAGACGCTTACTTTTCAGGAACTAAAATCAAATGGATTTTAGACCATGTTGAAGACGCAAGACAACTGGCAACTGAAGGACATTTACTATTTGGGAATATAGATACTTGGTTGATCTGGAATTTGACACGTGGCAAAGTACATGCAACGGATTATTCTAATGCATCAAGAACCATGTTGTTTGATATAAATGAACTCAAATGGGATCAAAAATTATTGGAGGTCCTTGATATCCCTTCTACTATGATGCCGGAAGTAAGAAACACTTCTGGAATATTTGGTGTTACTGATCCATTTACTTTCGGAGGTGCTGAAATTCCAATAGCCAGTGCTGCGGGGGATCAGCAAGCTGCTTTATTTGGACAGATGTGTTTTTTACCTGGTACAGTAAAAAACACTTATGGTACTGGATGTTTTATGCTCATGAATACAGGAGAAGTCAAACATCAATCTAGCAATGGATTAATAACGACAATCGCATGGGGAATAGATGGAAAAATCACTTATGCACTTGAAGGGTCTATTTTTATTGCTGGTGCTGCTATTCAGTGGTTGAGAGATGAGATGGGTTTAATCTCAAGTGCAGCTGAAAGTGAAGTTTTAGCAAGACAAGTAGAAGATTCAAATGGTGTCTTTGTGGTTCCTGCGTTTGCGGGATTAGGTGCACCTTATTGGGATATGTATGCTCGTGGAGCGATAATTGGTTTAACACGAGGCGTCAATAGAAAACATATCGTTAGAGCGACACTTGAATCGTTGGCTTATCAAACGAGAGATGTAATTGAGGCGATGCAGGAAGACTCAGGTTTGAAACTAAGACGATTAAAAGTTGACGGTGGCGCTACAGCAAACAATTTTTTAATGCAGTTTCAGTCAGATGTTTTGGGCAGTCAAGTGATTCGACCTAAAGTTACTGAGACGACAGCTTTAGGTGCAGCTTATTTGGCAGGACTTGCGGTTGGTTTTTGGAACAATTTAGAAGAATTAACCAATCAATTTGAAGTGGATCTTGAATTTAACCCTCAATTGCAACCGTTAAAAAGAGAGAAGCTTTATGCTAACTGGAAAAGAGCAGTTAAAAGAACTATGGACTGGGAAACCGATTAATCAAATAGTCGAGTTTGAAATCGTTTAGGAAAAATGACTGATGGAAATATAAGTTAAGGAGGTTAGCATGTACGACGTGACGATAGTTGGTGCTGGAGTTGTAGGAACACTAATCGCTAGAGAGTTTTCAAGACTTGATTTGACTTGTATCATTCTTGAAAAAGAAAATGACATTGCCTGTGGTGCAACCAAAGCAAATACAGCACTTATACATGCTGGCTACGATGCACCGTATCATTCTTTAAAAGGCGTACTAAATGCAAGGGGAAATGAACTCTATACGAATCTGTCAAATGAGCTAAATTTCCCTTTGCAAAGAATTGGCTCTCTAGTTTTGGGACAACTTACTGAGGATCGTGAAGCCATTGAAAAGCTATATGAAAACGGTGTCAGACTTGGCATTCAGGGGTTAAGGATAATTGAAAAGGAAGAAATTAAAAGACTTGAGCCTAATGTCAATGAAATGTTTGACATTGCCCTGTTTGCTCCTTCGGCGGCGATAACTGAGCCTTGGGAGGTTGCAATTGCAGCATGTGAAAATGCAATAAATAATGGTACTGAACTAAAACTCAATTATGAAGTAAAAAGTATAGAGAAACATGAGTCTGGTTTTCTTATAAATAATGAAATAAGAACAAAGTGGATTATCAATTGTGCTGGTGTTCATTCAGATGAAATCTATTCGCTGATCGAGCCTTTACAGAAGGAAATCGTTATAAAACCAAGAAAAGGGGAGTATTACCTGTTGGATAAGAAAGCAGGTGGGTTGGTCCATCATATTTTATTCACTAGTCCAACTGCAACTGGAAAAGGTGTTGTTGTATCTCCCACAGCGCATGGTAATATCATCGTAGGTCCAAATTCTGAAATGACTGAGAAAGATGATACGAAAACGACATTCAGTGGATTGGATGAAGTACTTTCAAAGGCGAAGTTGATTATTAAGAACGTCCCTATTAATCTTAACATTGCAAATTTTGCTGGGATTAGAGCTGAACCAGAGTCAGGCGATTTTTTTATAGCGAAAGTGCCTCGATATAATTTCATAAATGTTGCGGGAATTAAATCTCCGGGACTGTCTGCTGCTCCTGCGATAGCAGAATACGTGATGGCGATTTTTAGGCAAGCATATGAACATGAATCTGGTCAATGGCCACTTAAAGATAGATTTGATCCGGTTAGACCTGCTAGAGTGAAGTTTATGAGTTTATCAGAAGAAGAGCAGATGAGATTGATCAAAGAGGAGCCCAAATACGCTCATATCGTATGTAGATGTGAGCAGATTTCTGAAGCTGAAATAGTGGATGCAGTCAGACGAAGCTGTGGCGCCATAAATATGAACGGGGTTAAGAGAAGGGTTCGTCCTGGGGCTGGGAGATGTCAAGGCGGATTTTGTGGACCTAAAGTGATTGAAATTATTGCTAGAGAGTTGGGTGTAACACTAGAAGCAGTCGATTTCGAGAAAAAGAACTCAAAGGTTCTTATGGGGGACAATCGAGATGGAGAATAAATATGACGTTGTCGTTATAGGCGGAGGTCCAGCGGGAATTGCTGCTGCGACTGGGGCACAATCAAAAGGTGCAAAGACACTCATCGTTGAGCGAGAGGCTTTCTTAGGAGGCATTTTAAATCAATGCATTCATAATGGGTTTGGTCTGATGCGTTATAATGAAGAACTTACGGGTCCTGAGTACGCTGAGCGTGAAATTAGACGCCTAGAAAAATCAGGTGTAGAAGTTCTCATAGATACTATGGTGGTTGAAATCGTAGTAAGTGAACGTAGGGTAAAGGTGATAAGCAAAGTACTTGGTATAGCTTGGATTGGTTATACTTCACTTGTGCTTGCAATGGGCTGTAGAGAACGCGCTAGAGGTTCAGTCATTATACCTGGAAAAAGACCAGCAGGCGTATTCACAGCGGGTACGGCGCAATACTATATTAATCTATTGGGACAAAAGATTGGTCAGACGGTATTCATACTTGGCTCTGGTGACATTGGGTTAATTATGGCACGCCGATTGTCATTAGAAGGCAGTAAAGTTCTTGGTGTTGCAGAAATAAAATCATTTTCAAGTGGTTTAAATCGTAACATTGCTCAGTGTTTAGAGGATTATGAGATTCCTTTGATGCTAGAACATACTGTTGTAGAAGTACATGGTGATACAAGAGTCACAGGGGTAACGGTAGCAAAAGTGAATGATCATTATGAACCAATTGAATCGACAAAGGTGTTCTACGCCTGCGATACGCTTTTGCTTTCTGTAGGATTAATACCTGAAAATGAGCTCTCAGTACAAGCGGGTTTGCAATTAGATGACTTTACAAAAGGTCCAATTATTAACCAAGACCTTGAAACTGAGGTTGAGGGGATTTTTGCTTGCGGTAATGTGACGTTTGTTCATGATTTAGTTGATTACGTGAGCGAGTCTGGTGAAAAGGCTGGGCAATCTGCAGCGCTTTATGCTTTGGGAAAGGCAAATAAGAAAAATCATTCAGCAATAGAACTAAGCAGAGGTAGTAATCTAGCCATGCTCATGCCTCAGAGATTAGTCAAACAAAACCAATTTGATGCCTTTGAAATCATGCTTCGCGTTTCAAAGAGAATGGAAAAGGGTAAAATTATAGTATCCAATGATAAAGAAATACTTCTTAGTTTGATCCAGAATTATCTAACACCTGGTGAATCGATTCATCTTACAGTTAAGTATCCTGAAATGGATCTGCCCATAAGAGTAGAAGTTGTTGAGCTTTAAAAGTGAGGCTACTATGGAACTCAGGAAAATTTGCATCATATGCCCAAGGGGCTGTCATTTAAGAATCACAACAGATGCTGAAAATGCTTTTTTATCAGTATCAGGCAATCTCTGTCAGAGAGGGGAAAACTATGCTTTGGAAGAAGTAAATCATCCGAGCAGAGTAATTACAACGACTGTAAAATTGAGGGGAGGAGAGTTGAATAGAGTGCCTATTAAAACCTGTAAGGCGATTCCGCTCAATCTCGTAACGGATTTTATTACTCATGCAAAAAATTTATCACTCGATGCACCAGTGTCAATAGGAGATATCCTAATTGTGGAAGGTAATCAGATGGATTATGAGTGCGTCGTTGGACGAACAGTTCATATCTCTTGACACAAAATTGTCATATATTCTTTTGGTAGA
>DJWQ01000104.1:9687-10105 GCA_002441045.1 Firmicutes bacterium UBA6226
AAATTGCGTAAATGAATATACTAAAGGAGAATTAATATGTGTGGAATAGTTGGTTATATTGGCACTCAAAATGCAGTCCCATATTTAATTGAAGGATTATCAAAATTAGAATATAGAGGTTATGATTCTGCTGGCATCGCTATTAATATTGACAATCATCTTCAGATTTTCAAAACAAAAGGTAGACTTAAAAATTTAGAGGAAATTTTAGATCCAAATGCGACGAGCATTATTGGGATTGGACATACAAGATGGGCCACACATGGTGCGCCATCAAACTTAAATGCACATCCGCACCTCAATCAAAGTGAAACGATTGCAGTCATCCATAATGGTATTATTGAAAACTATATGGAAATTAAAGAATGGTTAATTAAAGATAAAAACGTTACCTTTAAATCAGAGACAGATTCTGAAG
>DJWQ01000114.1 GCA_002441045.1 Firmicutes bacterium UBA6226
ACCAAATCCGCAACAAAAAAATCAGCCCTTATAACACCTAAAAAAATCCCACTTGAACTGTAAACCGGTGCAGATAGGTTCATCAGATATCCATCGGAGCCAATTTCAAACGTATAGACACTACTTCCTTCATCCTTGGCAACTTGAAACCATTCTATTTCCATTGGTTTATTGATTGACGCACTGATAGCGCCATTCCCCATAAACTGTTTACCATCTTTATTCAGATACACGACACTATTGACGACGTCACTTTGTGTTAGTATTCCTGAAAGGTAAGTTAATAGAATTGATTCATCTGGTGATTGCTGGATAAACCTTGATGCGCCATTTACCACACGTTCTTTGTCTTCTAGATACTGATTAAAAAGTTCAGTAATGATCTTTGTTTCGGCGTATAGCTGATTATAATATGCTTGCTGTGTACGATTTTGAAATAATATGTATTGAAGGATCATAAATATAGATATAATCAGCACAAAGATTACCAGCAACATATAATATTTCGTAATATTTTACTTGTGCACAAATTTCACAATTTGATACAATGGAAAAAGAATAGAGTGATGGGGACCGTGTATTGGGGAATACGAATACTTAAGGAGGAACTATGAAAAAAGCTTTTAGTATTTTATTGGTCTTCACTGTTATTTTGATGTTTTCAGGCTTAACGTTCGCAGGTGGTTTCGAGGATAACAGAAACGAAACTGCTAGACTCTACAATGGCTTCTATTCTGAAAATATCTATCTTGTAATGAAATGGTCAAAAGATTGGGAACCGATGGCACATCAGGCACCAGGAGCATGGTTAACCAACCACTTCGTTTGGTATACCAATGATTATGAAGATGAGTCTACTTATTATGGCTATGATTCTGCATTGCCATATGGAACTGGAAGCTATCGTATTGAAGAATTCATTAAAATGAAAGCCATTGCTGATGAAGATGCAGCTCAATACGGAGATAATGTCATTTGGGGCAATATTATTATTTTAAAAGACACGTTAACCATCATCGATAATACAACTGGCGAAGTTATTGATGTACTAGAAATTTTAACACCTCTACATCCTGGATTTGGCAATCTCAAATTTTAATTTTATAATGCATTACCCAATATACATTTAAAAGGAGCTATAATGCTCCTTTTATTTTTTTGAATTCTAAAGAATTTATATCATTTTCTGAAAGATTATTACATCAACTTGCAAAATTACCCTTTCGGAGTAAAATAGGAATATATTTTGAGCATAGCCCAAGTGAAAACTTGAAAGCTCAATCTAATTCTTTGGAGGTGTAAAATGGAGGCTTTTGCTAATTTGTATAGAGGAATGTCATTTAATTTGCAGAAAAAAATCGGTTTAGATGACACCGCTCTCAACTATGGGTCAGGAAAAATTGAAAACCTTTTTGCAACCCCTCGCTTAGTGGCTCTCATGGTTGAAGCTTGTGCAAGGTTAATCGACCCGATGCTACCTGAGGGTTTTGTATCTGTGGGAAATTCAATTTTTGTCGATCATTTCAAACCAACTTTAATGGGGTCAACTGTAACTGTAGAGGTAACTATATCTGGTTTTGAATCTGGCAAGTATCAGTTTGAAATGAGTGCTTATGATGAGTTTGGTCAAATAGGAACTGGAAGTCATTCGAGAAGTATCGTTCATCTTGAAAGCTTTATGCATAAAGCTGAATCAAGAGAATTTTCAATGGTAGGTTAAGCAAATTTTGATTTGATTCAGCCCAAAAGATAAATGATCACTCTGATAGTTCTATGTCTAAGCATTTTTATAATCTAAATTGTGTATGATGAGTCAATAGATTTAGAAAGAATAAAAGCCCCGCTCTAAGAGCGGGGCTTATTAGTTAGTTTAAATTATCTAACTGGTGTGATGTTTTCAGCTTGAGGACCTTTTTGGCCTTGAGCTACTTCATAAGTAACTGGTTGACCTTCTTCAAGAGTTTTGAAACCATCAACGTTGATTTGTGAGTAGTGAGCGAAAACGTCTTTGCCGTCTTCACCAGTGATAAAGCCATAGCCTTTTTCTGAGTTAAACCATTTTACTGTACCATTCATCATTGCAGTACGCCTCCTAATTTTTTTCAACTTTTAACCATATCAAACCAGATAATACCTTAAAATAAATTAGGACGATACTATGTAACGGAACACTAATTTAACACATGATTATCAAGTTCTCATCTAAGAATTAAAGTTACGTCTTTAACGTAACACAAATAACAGAAATTGTCAATATATAGTCAATAATTGCAAGCTATAGATCAATTCCAAAGACTTGTTTTACAAGTATTCCGACTAAAAAAGAGATTCCAGCAACCCCCAATGAAATCACAGCCATTTCCATAAACCGCTTCTTAAAAGGATAGTCTTTTGCAACTGATATATAATAATTAAATAAAAATATTATAAGAACAGCAATGCTTAAAGTAATACCTAAGCTTAAAAAAGGATTACTAAGTAGCAAAAAAGGTAGGATCAGTAAGACTACTGTAATAACATAGGCTACTCCTGTATAAAGCGCTGATCTACCAGCATCTTCGCCCCCATCTTGTCGTGTCGATAAATATTCGCTTGCAGCCATAGAAAGTGAAGCACTAATGCCTGTTATGAGTCCTGTTAATGCAATTAGACGCGTATTTTGGAACGCAAAGGTATACCCCGCAAGCGCACCAGTCAGCTCAACTAAAGCATCATTAAGCCCTAGCACAATTGATCCCACATAATTGAGCTTTTCTTCATTAATCAAAGCGATGAGCGCATCCTCATGGCTTTGCTCTTGTTTGACCATTTCATCCATAAAAGAGAGCTCAGCATCTAGATGACTATACTTACTGATGGCAACACTTTCACTTTTTTCGAAAAACTTGATCCCAAAAGTCAATCCAAAAAGTATAATCATCCATTTCATTATTAGAATCTTTATCGTCTGTGGCTTTAGGTCAACACCTGTTATGCTTTTTAAGCGATTATAGTGACTAAGCTCATCTTCTGAAATCGCTCTAAATATTTCACTATTATGTTGATTCTTTATTCTATCTGCAACAAATGCGTATAAATGATGTGCATTTATTTCATCCTGTTGGTTTTCTAGTAGTCTCTCTTTTATCTCTTCGCTTAATTGTTTCATTGTATAATCTCCTTTCCATCGAATTATACCCAAAATAGAGTTCA
>DJWQ01000221.1:0-2233 GCA_002441045.1 Firmicutes bacterium UBA6226
GTTCATGAGCAGCAAGTACCATTGGTTTAAGATTTTCATATTCATGCGATTTAATCATCGCGCTATCGAAATTAAATTCTAATTTACCCATTATTCGTTCCTTTCTAGTCCAGTTAACCTTGAATCATCGCGTACATCGCTGCACCGATAATACCAGCATCATTTTTAAACTTTGCAATTTCAACCTTAGCACATGGCGACGCTTTAAAGTACTTTAAGTCCTCTAATTGCGCATTGATTCTATCAAGTAAAAAGTCACCTGCCATAGAAATACCACCACCTAAGAAGATCACTTCGGGATCGATGGCACAAACGATATTCATTATGCCGATGCTGAGATATTTCACCAAACGATTGACAACGGCATTGGCAACTGCATCGCCATCTTTAGCGGCATTAAAAATTATTTCACCTGAAATTTTGTTTAAATCGCCGCCAACTGCATCTAGCATACTGGTAACTTTTCCTTCCGCTATAAGGTGCTTTGCATAGTGAATAATTGCAGTGGATGATGCAAATGTTTCTAAACAACCATTTCTACCACAGTTACAAGTATAAAGACTTTCTCCAATGAGCATATGCCCAAGTTCGGAACCGATACCATGGTGACCTGAAACAACCTTGCCGTCTACTAAAACACCACCGCCAACACCTGTGCCTAAAGTTAAGATAACTGCATCCTTGTATTGACCTTTTTGTGCTACTTGAAACTCCGCTACCCCTGCAACGGTTGCATCATTGTCGATAAAAATCGGCAAATCAATTTTTTCTGCAAGTTTTTCCTTTAGCGGTACATTGTTCCAAAGTAAATTAACTGCAACTAATACTTCTCCAGTATGTGGATCAGCAATTCCTGGAATCCCAATACCAACACCTTTTACGGCTTTGCCTGTGCGGTTACTTTCTATTAAATGAACGATAACCTGATATATGTCTTCAATTACGGCATCGCTGCCTCTGTCACGGTCAGTTGGAACAGAGTACTTTTCCAAAATCTCACCCAAGTTATTGACTAAACCGCCAGCTATATTTGTACCACCCAAATCGATACCAATGTACATTGCTGCCTCCTAATAGATTAATTCATCCATTATTATACATCAATGCGGTTAATATTCCAAATATCTTTCGCATATTCTAAAATCGTTCTATCACTACTAAATTTGCCGGCTCCAGCGATATTAGCGAGACATTTTTTAGCCCACTCAAGCTCGTTTCTGAAATCTTGGTCAACCTTCTTTTGCGCTTTAACATAATCATCAAAATCTTTAAGAATAAAATAATTGTCTGCATTATGCCATGAAGCACCTTTTAATAGCGAATTATAAAGCTCTTCAAACATACCTGTTTCACCATCATCGAAAGTGCCATCGATTAGCGTATCGATGATTTTTTTAAGTCTTGGATGTGATTTATAGATTGATACTGGATTATAAGTTTCTTTAATCGCTTCAAGTTCTTCAACTTTTGCGCCAAAGATATAGTTGTTTTCAACGCCAGCCTCTTCTACGATTTCTACATTTGCGCCATCAAGCGTACCGATTGTCGGCGTACCATTTAGCATGAATTTCATATTACCAGTTCCTGACGCCTCTTTACCTGCGGTTGAAATCTGTTCAGATAAGTCAGCTGCAGGGAATAATTTTTCTGCATAAGAAACACGATAGTTTTGTACAAATACAACCTTAATTCTACCAGCGACATCTTTATCTTCATTTACTAATTTTGCGATTTCATTGATGTACTTAATGATGCCTTTTGCTCTAAAGTAACCTGGAGCTGCTTTAGCGCCAAAGATAAACGTTCTAGGTACGATATCTATGCTTGGGTTTTCTTTAATATCAAAATAAAGATTTAGAATTTGGAACGCATTAAGGAGCTGACGTTTGTACTCGTGAAGTCTTTTAATCTGAATATCAAAGATTGAGTTCGGATCAATTTCGATGCCTTCAGCTTCTTTAATAAATGCTGCTAGCTCAGTTTTCTTCTCTTTTTTTATAGCCATAAGTGTCTTTAGAACCGCTTCATCATTTGAAAACTTCTCAAGGCCTCTTAAAAGATCAAGCTGTTTGATCCACTTATCTGTTCCTAAAAGTTCAGTAATATAACTTGTCAGCTGCGGATTTGCAAGGGCAATCCATCTTCTTTGCGTGATACCATTTGTCTTGTTTTGGAATCTTTCTGGATAGATTTTATAGAAATCATTCAGTTCTTGATCCTTTAGTATTTCAGT
>DJWQ01000221.1:2262-4084 GCA_002441045.1 Firmicutes bacterium UBA6226
CCAAATTCTTTTAGATCATGAACAAATTGCTTGTCTAATTTTTCGATGATTTCATAAATTCTAGGAAGTAATTCTTTGTAAAATCCTACCCACCATTTTTCAAGTGCTTCATTTAAGATGGTATGATTGGTGTATGCAAAGGTTTCGTTTGCAATGTGCCAAGCCTTTTTAAATGAAACATGCTCTTCATCCACAAGGATACGGATTAACTCAGGAATCGCTACAACTGGATGCGTATCGTTGAGTTGTACCGCGATGAACTCTGGGAATTTTTCAAAGTGCTTACCGTGTTGCTCTTTGAACCTTCTAACTAGCTCTTGTAAAGACGCAGACACGAAGAAGTACTGTTGCTTTAATCTAAGAATTTTACCATCATTTGTAGAATCATTTGGATAAAGGACTCTAGAAATGTCCTCTGCTCTATTTTTTTCTTTTACAGACGCGTCGTAATCTTGCTCATTAAAAAGATCGAAATCAAATGGTTGAACGGGCTCAGCCTTCCAAAGTCTAAGCGTATTGATGTTATTTGTACCATATCCAATAACAGGTGTATCATACGGTACCGCTAAAACATCACCATCTTCAAAGTGAACCGTTACGGCTTCACTGCTTCTTCTAATCGACCACGGATCCCCATTTTTCAACCAGTTATCAGCCGTTTCCTTTTGGAAGCCATCTTCAAAATATTGTTTGAAAATACCATAGTCATAACGAATGCCGTAGCCGTGTAGTGGTACTTCAACTGTAGCTGCAGAATCTAAAAAGCATGCTGCAAGTCTTCCTAAACCACCATTTCCTAAACCAGCATCTTCTTCAAGTTCTTCTAACTTGTTGAGATTAACACCTAGAGTTTTAAGCTCATCCTTAATTTCTTGATATAAACCAAGATTGATTAAGTTATTGCCAAGTGCACGACCCATTAAAAACTCAGCTGAAAAATAGTATGCTTGCTTTCCTTTGCCATAAGCGGCTTTGCTGTTTTCCCAATTATCTGCTACTTCTGACATAATCGTTTTAGAAAGTGCAAAGTAAATTTCTTGTTCAGTGGCATTATCAAGTGTTTTACCAAATTCAGATTTTAAAAACACTTTAATTTCATCCGTATATTTTTTCATTTTATCCTCCTTGGAAACGTTACCAAAATTGTTTTTAAAATGGTATATTGCATCTATACCATTTTGGAAGCTGGCTGTTTAACGACATGCGTTTTGCCAGATTCATCTATTAGATAAAATGTCACATCACCGATTGGATGTACATTTGTATCAACGCTAATATCAAAGCCTTGATCTGATTTTGTTACTGTAAATACAGTTTGAGTTGACACACCTTCTTTAAAGCTTTGTGTGATACCATCATCATCGTAAAGGGTATAGGATGCAGTATCCTTTACAAAACCGATCACAGTTAACTGATTGTAGTCGAGTTTAGAAACTCTGTTTTTCGGTTCTGTTAAAACCAGCAAGCGATTTGGTTTCAAGTAGGCATAAAGCGCATCTAATTCTTGAGGAATATAGTGATCCCCCTTATCAAGACGTTCAAACCCTTGTTCACCAATGGTTTCATACTGACTTAGGTTAATTTTGACCATTTCCTCTGGTAGATAAACATGTCTACCTCGTGCATTCGATTCATATATAGGTGCAAGCATGAGTTCGTCACCAAACAAAAGCTGATCTTCCACGCCTTTAGAGCGTTGGTCTAAATACTCAAAGCCAAGTGGTGCAAACAGTAAACTCTGATTAAGGTTTGCCTTCATGTACTCAGAGTATAGATAAGGCACCAAAGCATAACGCATACGGATCAAATTTCTAATATGATC
>DJWQ01000221.1:4124-4384 GCA_002441045.1 Firmicutes bacterium UBA6226
GTATCAGCACCGGCATATAAGAATCCCGCCATGCTTAAAGACGGCATCATCTGAATGTTAAGCTTGATATGCTCCCACCATGAGTGATTGTCTCCTGTCCAAATACCAGAATGTTTTGCCATGCCTATATGTGAAGCGCGTGTTAATAGGAAGAATCTACGATTTGCATCATAGCTTTCAAACCCTTCCGCTGCTGCTCTTGTGACGTTGTATCCATATAGGTTGTGCACATCATAATGGTTAACGACCTTCTCTTCACC
>DJWQ01000221.1:4397-4654 GCA_002441045.1 Firmicutes bacterium UBA6226
CCCTTTTCAGAATAAAAAATAGCAGGCTCATTCATATCGTTCCAAAAGCCTTCGATTCCCATCTCTAAGAACTTGTGATAGTATGCGCCAAACCATTGACGCGTCTGCGCATTGAGAACATCAGGGAAATGCACTTTTCCAGGCCACACTGCAGCGACAAAAGGTTGACCTGATTCATCTCTTACAAAGTGGTCATTTTTCACGCCTTCCTCATAAACGTCATAACCATCTTCAATTTTTACACCTGCATCTATTAT
>DJWQ01000186.1 GCA_002441045.1 Firmicutes bacterium UBA6226
ACATCGTTACCAGCGTAGATGATCCAAGTACCTTCGCTTGAAAGGTTGTTAACAAGTGTTTCTTCATCTCTGAAAAGCGATGGAGAAACGACAGCATCTACTTCTGTTAAGATTTGAGCACCTGTTACAGAGCTATCTGCATCCATAACAAAAGTGTCTTTAGCTGATTGAGTTGTAAAATAGATATTGCCATCCACTGTCGCTTTTGCCAATTGGAAATTATCAACTGAAACGTATACGTCTCCTTTGAAGATACCACCTTGAATTCTAGCGTTCGGGCTCTCAATTGTAAGTTTTGGAGCTGTTACAGTGAACTTACGTGTGATATTACGTTCTTCATCTTGACTATAAAGTGCGATTTTT
Organism: Firmicutes bacterium UBA6226; assembly: GCA_002441045.1. Next base: position 364 of record DJWQ01000186.1, read on the forward strand.
CTTTGAACAGCACCTCTATTGTTTAAGAACTCACCCGTTAAAACAAGCTCATAATCAAAAGTCATATCTTTTAAAGTTGAAATAATCCATGTGCCTTCAGCACCTAAGCTATTTGCAAACACATCATTTTCGTAAGTTAATGATGCTGTAGTAACAACGTCAGTACCTTCGATAATCTCTACTAATGCAACTTCTCCAGTAACCTTACTTTTAGCATCCATAGCCGCTGTATCTTTTGCTTCTTGAGTTAAATAGTAAAGATTGCCCTCAATAACGAAATCTCTCATGTTAAAGCCTGCTGCATTAACATAAACATCACCATAGAATGTACCGCTTTGTAGTCTCATGTTAGGACTGTTGATTGTCATCTTTGGTGCAGTTAATGTAAATCTTGCTGTAACGTTATGGTCTTCATCTTGAGTATATAGACCAATTTTTCTTTGAATCACATCTTCACCAGTTGTAGCGTCTTTCTTACCGTTTAGGAAAGTACCTTCTACAACTAATTCTTCTTCAGATACTAAATCAGAAAGTGTCGTAACGATCCATTTTCCTTCAGATCCGATACCAGCTTTGAAAGCTTCAATATCATTAACGAGTGACGCCGTTGTAACAGCATCTGTTTGTCCTGCTGCATCATAAATTGCTTTATTTGTCGCTTTACCAACATAACCGTCAGCAATTAAACCAGCATTTGTTTGAAATGCTTTTACAGCTTTAAGTGTCATGTTGCCAAACATACCGTCTGCTTCAATTTCATGACCTAATTTGATTAGGTACTTTTGAAGTAATTCTACATCAACGCCAGTTGTTCCAAAATATAGAACTCTTGTGATAGTAGGAATTGCAAATCCCTCATCTGTCACAACAGGCTCTACTGGAGCTGTAGGCGTTGTAGGCGTAGTCGGTGTTGTCGGTGTTGTCGGTGTTGTCGGTGTAGTCGGTGTTGTCGGTGTTGTTGGTGTTGCTGTCGCTGATGTAGTCGCATCTAAAGCGGCAAAGCTAGCCACAGGGGATGCAACCATGGTTAAAATCATCACTGCAACTAAAAGCAACGCACTAATCTTCTTTTCCATAAATTTACCCCTTTATTATAATTTGTGATGTGCGATATTTCGTTAATCTTATGTCAAACATCGTCAAACCACTTCATTACCATTGTATCAAATATCAAAAGTATTTTGTTAATTATTTTTCAATTAGCCACAATTATTTTGTACAATTTTGTAAACATACAATATTAATTTCAAAAAAATCAAAACGCCACCTCTAAAGGTAGCGCTACTTAACGATTTCATTGTATCTTCTAATTCTTAAACGGATCTAAATGGAATGTTTAAATTCCCCATAATGCCACGAACAGCTTCTATATCTTCTTTATTAATTGGCACCATATCTTGCTTTTTTGATTCTTTTCTTTTAAGCGCAAGATAATACTCATTTTTAAACGGTAGAATTTGATAACTTTCTACTTTCTCAAATTGGGCATACCATACTTTGCCTGCATATTTAGTTGTAATTAAAGTATCACCGAGTTCAATATAGGTCCATATAATCGCCATTTCAATACTCATTATGAATATTAGTACTTTCAAAATGATATGATAACTCAACATAACACCTGCAAACATTATAATCGCTGGAATCGATAACCCTAAAGCATAAAATACATACTTTCTTTTTTTATTATTTTTGACGCGATATAATATGTCCTCTTTATTAAAAACGCGCTTTCTTAAGTCGCTCATAATAATCATTGAGCAAACAATTGTGATCAATCCATAGCTGTAAACACTTGTGTCCATACTGCCTCCCATTCAATTATAAATCTCGCATAAACAGTATAACATATACATAAAAAAACCAGAAACGCTAATGCGAATCTGGTTCAATGATTGTGATTGAGTTTTACAGCTTATCGCTAAACGTCTTAATCCCATAGCCACTGGTATCAAACACATCCAAAAAATCAAAACCCAGTTTATATCGAATTTTGTTTTGATACATCCTGTCATCAGCAACTCTAAAAAGCTCACTTAGCGTTACGCCATCTTCTCCATAGGTGGATATACCATAACTATAAGAACACGTAAATGCTTTGCCTCCATATAAATAGGGTTGTTCCATAAGCGCTTTCAAATGGCTGTCTATTTTTTTTCTAAGTTTTTCCTTAGAGCAATTATAAAAAATACCTACAAACTCATCTCCGCCATAGCGTGCAAGTAAATCGCTCTTTCGAATCAGCGAGCTACAACTCTTTGAAAAATACTTTAGAAGCTCATCGCCTGCTATGTGACCAAACTCATCGTTAATACGCTTCAAATCGTTGATATCAAATACCACTAGGTTGAATTTTTCACCGTATCGATTGGATTTATCGATGATATGCTCAAACATATTATCAAAGTAGTGTCTATTATATAGACTTGTTAAGGCGTCATATCTAGATAAAAAAGCCTTTTCTTCATATAAGAGCTGGTTTGAAAGGGCAATTTCAACATTACTTTTTATAAACGCCATCAACTTAATGTCGTCATGATCAAAAGCCTCTGTTTCAGTTGAATCCACATTTACTGCACCAAAAAACCGACCGTTTATGTATATTGGTGCTGACAATGTAGATTTTATATAGGCTTCTGATCCTTCATCTGTCTTAAACTTAAAAAAGTCACCATATTTGCTTAAATTATTAATGAATACGATTTCGTCTAGACGACCTTTGGTTTCTCTGTATAAAAACAATTCTTCTGTTTTTAATTTAAAGTTTGTCATCAAGCTATTATCAAAACCAATCTGTGCAACTGGTTTTAAATAATCACCATCGCGAAGCATAACTGAACCGAGCTTTGCATTATCAATACAGGACACGACACTTCTTAGCACATCCTTATAGATCTGAGTAACGCCTTCAGCGCGTACAACAGATTGTGTGATGCCAAGCATAGATTCTCTAAGCTTGAGAAGCTTCGACAGATGTCTTTCGCCACGCTTTTTTTCAGAAATATCCATCAGGTGAGACAACAAAAAAGGTTCGCCTTCAAAATCTACAATCCGAGTCTTGTGTTCAACCCAAAATTCACTGCCACATGCAGGAAGTACACACAGTTCGCTTTGCTCGTTAAATGCATCACCCACTAAAGCTTTATGACAAAGTTTCTCGTAACCATTTCTATGTATGGGGTGAATGAATTTTTCCAGTCCGCGTTCATTGAGTGTGTGTAAATCGTATCCGAATACCTTATGAAACTGTGGATTGATATACGCAACTCTGTTCTTATTGGCTAAGATGGTTGGCATTGCAATCAACCGATCTATGACTTGTAAATCCGCTCTATTCAATTTTTCCAGCTTTTTTAAATCAATAGACATAAGACCACCAAATATTAAATCTTTGATATAAATAAGTACATATATAAAATATCATTAAGAACAAAAACCGTCAAACAATACCTCAAACCTTGAGAAAATGTAAGGTATTAAATAAAGAGTTCAAAACCACTGACCTCATTAAACTTAAAAGTAGAAAGTATGGAGATGTTTTCTTTATCACTTGAACGAATTGCTTCGCCCAGTTCTTTTGACTTTTCATAGCTCTCTTTTATTTTCTTTAAAATTAATTTATTGTCTATAGAACTCTCTATTGCACTTGCCATCGCTAGAGCTCTTTGATCTGATGGAGATGGATCTGTCGGTGCTGATGCAGCTGCCTTGAGTTTTGCTACAGCCACTTTACCACTCTCCAGTGAAAGTCCTGCAGGCAAGTAAAACTTCACTTCTCCACCCTGGATGTATTTTTTGCCATCTGGTCCATAAGTGTACGTGTAGCTTGGTGTTCCTGCTAGTCCTCCAGAAGAAAGAAGGTGCATTTTTTCATGTGATATAACATGTGCTTCCCACTTTTCAAGTCTTTTGATTTCTTTTGTAACGCTGGCATCATCAAGACTCGTGGTTTTCACCATGCTAACATCTTTTGTTTTGAATTTTTCTTTTGTATTCTCAGTTGCAAGTGAAATATAACTGTCAAGTAAGGTGCTTTTAAAAGAATTAATCACCATATTTTTCACATCCACTATTTAATCAGTAATAAAAAAATTCACATGAGCACTACATACCCAAAACATGTACACATAAAAACTATTTATTAAATAAAAGTTGATAAAATCTACCTGTGTCACTGAAAAATGGCTCTAAATCTGAATATGGTATATCAAAGGTTGGGTAACCCGCTGCATAGGGTGCAATCTCATATTCTGGATAGTATACTTTTAATCCTTGCTCAGTTAATACCACTTCGAAATGTGCCTCTTTAAAAGTCTTTAATCTTTGATCTTTTGGCGTTTGATGATCGATGAATAAGTACATATCATTATTACTCATAAACGCATCATCTATTAAGGCAATTAATGCGTCTAACCACTGAGTATCACTTTTAAACAAGTCGCTAATAATCAACTGATCCCCGGTTTCAGAGTCAAAATAATAGCTATTTTGAAAACTGTTTGGATGCGCCGCACCGAATCCATACCAGTATCCCAAAACATCATACGTTAAAACTTTGCCACTAAGACCTAAGTTAAAATTAACTTCGAGTGTATAATCAATATGCGTCAATTGGTTTAAATCTATAATCGCACCTTCCTCTGCACCAACCGCTTCATGAACTTTAGCAAGTTCTAAAATGGTTTGATTGATTTTTGATTGTGCATCCAGATTTTTAAGCTTTACTTCCGGATAAAATACGGAAGTACCGATGTAAGGCGAAAGTATGTTGGTGGTAAAGCTAATGTCTTCACCGATGCCTTCATTGCGTTTGACCTCATCTATGATTTCACCTTCATCAGATAAAATCCAGTGAATTCGATCCTGTGAATCGTCTAAAGGGCGAACAATTATATTGCCATCCATATGGGTTGCTGTAACAGGGAAGTAGAAGTCTGGGAAGTTATTAACCTCTACCCCATCGTCATCGATGAACAATGACTTATTACCATCGTTAGCCAATAGCACGTGTTCCGTAACTGGCATGACATAATAAAACCTGGTCTCACCGTGCGGTTTGCCTTCACCATCTATTAATGAACGTTTCATAACGCTATTGAGATCCGGACCATAGCCACCAAAAAACTCACTTGGCTCTGCGTATAAATAATGCCATGTATCCACACGAGTTAAAAGCCCTTTGGGCTCTATGACATAATTGCCATCTGGATCTATCATTCCATAAACACCATCAGCTAAAACACCGTATGATGGTGATGCATCCTCTCCCAACATTTTAACGATGGCTCTACCACCATAAAAATCCTCTGCACTGAGATAGGTTGGTTCGATAACCACTTCACCAGATTTGTTTTTATATCCATATAAGCCAGAAGTAGTATCTTCAAAAGCGTACCAACCTGAGCTTCTTTGTTCGTCTCCTGTAAGGGGATTATTATTTTGAGGCGTTACAGCTTTATTACTACAAGCGGTTAGCAAAACAATAAATAGCAACAGTATTATTTTAAAAATTCTATTCATTCTGATCATTTAACTCTCATCCTTTACTATATATCCTTTTATATGAACGTCTTAAACTTAGCTATTACAAGGTGTTTTCTAATAGTTTAACATACCACTAGCAATAATGATATAATAGTGTCAATTCAATTTGGAGGTTAATTATGAAATGGGAACTCAAATCATTTTCAGAACTCTCTGCTGAGACACTTTATGATCTGCTAGCACTTAGAGTAAACGTGTTTATCATAGAACAAACCTGTCTTTACCCGGAACTCGATTATAAGGATGGGGTTTGTTATCACCTATATGCCTTTGATGAAAACAGTATTCTTGAAGAAAGTAACCGACCACCCATCTTAGCTTATCTGAGAATTTTGCCTCCTGGTGTATCGTATGAAGAGGTCTCCATCGGAAGAGTAATTGTTTCTGAAAAGACGAGAGGCGGAGGATTAGGTCGTGAATTGATGGTTAGAGCTTTTAAAGCGATTCAGGAGATCTATGGCAATGTCCCTATCCGTATATCTGCGCAGGCCTATCTTCAAAACTTCTATGAATCACTTGGTTTTGATAAAGTTTCAGAAATTTATCTTGAAGATGATATTCCACATATGGAAATGCTTAAGATTAATTTATAAAAACTATTGACACCTGTAATTTTATGCATTATTATAATTTTTAACAAAATGCAAAACTGGCTACGAAGAGAAGAGTATTCAGAAGAGACATTTTACAGAGAACTCCGGTTGCTGAGAAGGAGAAATGATCATTTTGAAGAAAAAAGCCTCTGAGCTTTGCAAGGAATCTATCGTTTAATTACAGATAGAAGATGCTGCAACGGTTGCCCCCGTTATCAGGATAGAGTATAACCATATTATGGCGTACTTGAAAAAGGTCGTTTCTAACGACAAATTGAGGTGGTACCACGAAGTTTAACTCTCGTCCTCAAGACACAAGTCTTGA
>DJWQ01000237.1 GCA_002441045.1 Firmicutes bacterium UBA6226
GTAATCTCATTTAAGACATCAACAACCACTTCTTCCGCTGCGTCTTCATACATATTTATTTCATCTATGATAACTGTTTTTTCTGTTTCTATATGCTCATCGTTAAACATCGAATTACAAATCATATCTGATAATACATCAATCGCTATCGGTAAATCGGTACTTAAAGTCTTAGTGTAATAACAAGTACATTCTTTTGCAGTAAAAGCATTTAGTTCACCACCAACACCATCAATTATATGTGCAATATCTCTAGCACTTCTTTTTGAAGTCCCCTTAAATAACATATGCTCAATAAAATGTGAAAGACCGTTTTCTTTAGCAGTTTCATATGACGAGCCAGTTTTAACCCATACACCGACAGATACTGATTGATAGCCATCTAGTTTTTCAAACACAATCGTTAATCCATTTTCTAATTGTAACTTTTTGTGCAAATCACACCTCTTATATTATAACACATACATATCAAACCCTAGGTATTAAATACCTAGGGTTCATTATCCTTCACATTAATTTGTGATTCATCTTTACCTATTTATTGTCTTCTAGTAATACTTTTCTTGAAACATTAATTCTACCTTGATCATCAATTTCGATGATTTTAACAGTTACTTCATCTCCAATGTTAACAACATCTTCAACCTTAGCAACACGTTTGTTGTCAAGTTGTGAAATATGGCAAAGACCTTCTTTACCATGTCCTAACTCAACAAATGCACCGAATTTAAGAATTCTAGTTACTTTTCCTGTATAAACTTGACCAACCTCTGGCACTTTAACAATGCCTTGAATTTCAGCAAGTGCTTTTTCACCGCTGATACCATCATTAGCAGTTATTAATACAGCACCAGTATCTTCAATGTCAATTTTAACATTGTAAGTAGAAGTAATTCTAGTAATCACTTTTCCACCTGGTCCAATAACGTCTCTAATCTTATCTGGATCAATTTTGATTTGGAAGACTCTAGGCGCATATTGAGACATTTCAGCTCTTGGCGCGTTGATGACTGCGTTCATTTTTTCAAGAATATGAAGTCTACCTGTTCTAGCTTGCTCCATCGCTCTTTCAAGAAGTTCTCTGTTTAAGCCATCTACTTTTATATCCATTTGAAGTGCAGTAATACCATCTTTTGTACCTGCAACTTTAAAGTCCATATCGCCAAGTGCATCTTCCATACCTTGAATATCACTTAAGATTTCAATCTTGCCATCTTCTTGGATCAGACCCATCGCAATACCTGCAACAGAATCCTTAATCGGTACACCAGCATCAAGAAGTGATAATGTGCTACCACAAATACTTGCTTGAGAACTGGATCCATTACATGTAACAACTTCTGAAACCAATCGAATGGTATATGGGAAGTCAGCTTCTGAAGGAATAACAGGTAATAACGCTCTTTCGCCTAATGCACCATGACCAACTGCACGTCTATTAACTCTACTCATACCAACTTCGCCTACTGAAAAAGGAGGGAAATTGTAATGGTGCATATAACGTTTCGTCTCTTCAAGATCTAAGCCATCTATTCTTTGCATTTCACCTAGAGCACCTAAAGTTGTAATTGTAAGCGCTTGAGTTAAACCTCTTGTAAACAAACCAGAACCATGTGTTCTTGGTAGTAAACCTACTTCACATGAGATAGGTCTGATTTCAGTAGGAATACGACCATCCGGTCTTATGCCTTCATGAATGATCATTTTTCTCATAGTTGTTTTTTCAATTGCCTTAAATTGACCTTTAAGGTAATCAGCACTATCTGGGTATGATTCAGCAAAGTGTTCAATAAGCTCAATTTCTAAATCTTCCAAAGCAGCATTTCTATCATGCTTGTCTGTAATTCTAACCAATTGATTCATTTTTTCAGATAAGAAAGCTATGATAGCATCTTGGAATTCAGTATCCACTTCTGGTAATACGATTTCAAATTTATCTTTACCGATTTCAGCAGCAATTTTATTAATGAACTTACAAATTTCCTTAATCGCATCATGACCGTACATAATTGCACCAAGCATAACGTCTTCAGGAAGGATATCTGCACCTGCTTCAACCATTACTACTGCTTCCTCAGTACCAGCAACAACTAAATTAAGTTTTGATTTTTCTTTTTGTTCAACAGTTGGGTTGATGACGTATTCACCATCAACATAACCCACTGTAACCGCACCAGCTGGACCATCAAAAGGAATGTCAGAGATACCAAGTGCAATTGAAGCACCGTTCATAGCCACAGTATCAGGAGAACAATCTTGATCTACCGACAATACAGTTGCAACAACTTGTACTTCATTTTTAAGCCCATCTGGGAATAAAGGTCTAATTGGTCTATCAATTAGTCTAGATGTAAGAATCGCTCTTTCAGAAGGTCTACCTTCTCTTTTAATGAAACCACCTGGAATCTTTCCTACAGAATATAATTTTTCTTCAAATTCAACCGTTAATGGGAAAAAGTCTATTCCAGCTTTTGGTTTTCTAGAAGCTACTGCAGTAACCAAAACAACAGTTTCTCCATATGAAATTAAAGCTGATCCATTAGCAAGATTTGCCACTTTACCTATTTCCACTTTAAAGGGTCTTCCTGCAATTGTCGTTTCAAATGTTTTAACTTCTTTTATTTTGTCGCCACCTACTGCTTGGCAACCATTAATTTGACTCATAAGGCCTCCTATTTTTTTAATCACCTTACGGAATTTATCCTACTTATTTCAAGTCAACACTCTACAAAAAGCATTCACTTCAAATAAGTAGGATTTTAAGATAAATTCCACTTAGTGTATGATTAAGTCTTCTATATTATACTAAATATCTACTTAAATATAAAGAGATATTTATCTACTGGGACTTGGCTTGTCCACTTTTCAGCATTGGAAATTCAAGTTTTCTTCACAATACCTCTTTAATATCCATCATGTGACCTGAGAAATAGAAGATACATAAGAATGAAATAGAGCTTGACATCTGTCAAGCTCTATCATTAAACTTATTTTCTTAAGCCAAGTTCTTTAATTAATTCTCTGTACTTGTCAAGATTGTTGTTTTTTAAGTAGTTAAGAAGACTTCTTCTCTTACCAACCATTTTTAAAAGACCTCTTCTTGAGTGGTGGTCTTTTTTATGAACAGATAAATGCTCATTTAATTCGTTGATTCTTGAAGTTAAAATAGCGATTTGAACTTCTGGAGAACCAGTGTCAGTAGGATGTGTTTTGAATTTCTCAATTACTTCGAATTTTTTGTCTTTTGAAATCATAGTTTCCTCCTAAAATTAATTATAATATGCCTGCAGCCTAGTAAATCGGTGGAGTGCCGGTTAACAACGCTGAGGTAAACAACAAACGTATTATATCACTTGTAACTACTAAAGTAAAGTTATTTATCTAAACCAAAATATGCTTTCGTATTCTTTAAATCTTTGTTCATCGCTTCGATTAAATCATCTAAACTATTGAACTTTAGTTCATCTCTAAGCCTTTTTAAAAAATGAACTTCGATTATTTCGTCATAAAGTGGACGATCTATACCTAAAATATAGGTCTCTAAGTGAATCCCAGTTTGTTCAAATGTCGGATTAAAACCAACGTTTGTTACAGAAGGATAAGTCTCACCTTTTAACACAGTTTTACTGACATATACACCTGGCTTTATCGTGCTAATATTATCTTTAATTCTTAGATTAGCAGTTGGAAAACCTAGCTTATGCCCCACACCTTTCCCTTTAACAACAGTACCTTTTATAAAATGCTCACGGCCTAAATAATAATTGGCTTCTTCGATTTTGCCATCCGATAAAAGCTCTCTGATAAGAGAAGAAGATACTCGAACATTATTCCGCATAATTGGTTGTACAATATGGTAGGTATAACCATATTTTTCTGAAAGAGCTATAAGTAAATCGGTGTCACCTTGGGCAAATTTTCCAAATTTATAATCATAACCAACCGTTAAATGCTTCATATTTAATTTTTTAATTAGTATCTCTGAAACAAACGCTTCAGGATCATAATTTGTTTGTTCTTTATCAAATTTTATTAAGGCTAAGTAATCAATATCAAATCTAGTAAAAATTTGAACTTTCTCATCAATATCCATTATTTTAGAAGGAACATTATCAGGAGATATTACCTCTTTTGGATGATTAGAAAATGTATAAACAAAAGATTTAAGCCCTTCGTCTCTTGCAACTTTTTTCATTTCATTTAACACTTCAGCATGACCGATATGTAATCCGTCAAAAGTACCTAATGCAACTGAAGTAGGTTCAATACTAACATCAATTTCCTCAATTTCAAAATATATTTTCATTCTTTCACCCTATTAATTTTTACTTATGAACATAAAGTTTATACCTTCATGTTTTTCTTGAGTATTAGTTTCTGCGCTTCAGCTTCTCCAATTCCCCAAAAAACATCATCTATAAAAATTCTATAAAAGCCATTTTCAAGGCTTAGACTAAGTCTATTATTTAAATCCAATTTAACACCATTATTAAGTAATTCAATCATCTTTGGATTACCAACTAAATCGACCTTTGGCATAAATGACAATGCCGTTTCGATTTCAACTACCGAAGTTTCTACAGATTCAACAGTTACATCATCTATGCAGATGGCGTCAACTAAAGAAAAAGGTTCTGACAGCGTTCGTCTAAGACTTGTCATATGCCCATAAGTACCCAGTTTGATTCCTATATCGTGACAAAGTGTTCTTATATAGGTTCCTTTAGAACAAGTGACATCAAACGATATTGTATGATGTCTGACTTCTAAATTTTCTATCGCGTAAATAGTTCTTTTTCTAGATTCTCGTTCAATAACGATACCCTTTCGAGCAAGATCGACTAATTTTTCACCACCGACCTTTAAAGCACTGTACATCGGTGGAATTTGATCAATTTCACCGAGAAACGAAAGTACAACCTCTTTTATTTTGGAAACATCTGGAAACTCTCCGTTGAACTGTTCTGTAACAGTGCCCCAAACGTCTTGAGTATCAGTTGCACTCCCAAGCTGCATTTCACAAGAATACGCTTTCTTTCTTTCAGTCAAATAATCGACAAGCTTAGTTGCTCTACCAATACATATTGGTAATACGCCGGTTGCCATTGGATCTAAAGTTCCCGTGTGACCTATTTTTTTTGTATTTAATCGTTTCCTCATAATTGCAACGACATCATGCGATGTCATATTTTGAGGTTTGTCGATGACGATTACACCATTAATTTCATTTGACAATTTAANNTCAATACTAGCGTCCATTTTAAATCCAGCAGCTTTTGTATGTCCACCACCATGGAAAAGCATTGCCACTTCACTAACGTCTACATTGTGCTTAGAACGCATGGACACTTTATGCGCCTCGCCACCCAAATGGCGAATAAAGACGACCACTTCAATGCCTTTAATATCTCTAACGAACTCAACGATACCATCTGTATCGTATTCACTTAAATTCAAACTTTCAATTAGCTCTTGAGATAACTTCACAACAGCAATTTTATGATTTCCATATAAATCAAGTGTTTCAAATACTTTGTTTAAAAGTAGAACCTTTTCATAAGATTTATTTTGAAAGATCTCAACGTTTAATCGATTGAAATCAAATCCTGTTTGAATCAAATCACTACAAGCAATAAAAGTTTCACTACGTGTGTTCGAGTATCTAAAACTGCCTGTATCTGTTACTATTGCAGCATAAAGACCTTGGCCTGCTTTAGTATTAATTGGGCATTCAAAGTTCTTCATAAGTTGGTAAACAATTTCACCAGTTGACGAAGCTGCCACTTCCACAATGTTTAATTTTGCATACATTGAGTTTGTTTTATGATGATCGATACAAACAGTTTTGTCTGTAGCTTTAAAAGCTTCATAGCGATCTTCAAAAAGTTTTGTTTCTCCAGCATCTACCGCAATACTTAGCTCAAATTTGATGTTTTCAACCTCGCTAAGACGATAACACTTAACCTCTTCATCAAAAAGGAAGGATAAATTAGAAGGTATATCGTCATTTAAGACGATATACCCCCTTTTGTTAAAATGTTTCACCATATAGTATACGCCGATACACGATCCCAACGTATCACCATCTGGCATATTATGCGGCAGAATCAATACATTATGAATTGCTGGATCTTCTAAAAGAGCTTTTAATTCATAGATTGATTCCATATTACTCCTCTTCTTCCTCAGATGACTCATCTGAATCGTGTTTAATATCGAGTTTACCCAATATATCGTTGATATGCATACCGTGTTCAATTGAGTGATCCGGCTTAAATATCGGCTCTGGTGTATAGTGTAACTTGAGTTGTTTACCAATTTCTTTTCTAATAAAGCCTTTTGCACTATTTAAACCATCTATTTGCGTTTCAACGTTGTGCTTTGGGTCGAATACACTAATATAGATCGTTGCATATCTTAAGTCATTGGTTACATCAACGTGTGTGACCGACGAAAGGTTTGAAACTCTTGGATCTTTAATTTCAAACATCATGATATGACTCACAATTTTTTTGATTTCTTCTGATATTTTTTTTGTTCTTGAAATGGACATAACGTCACCTTCCTTACTTAGCGAAGTTATCTTTTAACTTCTTCCATGATGAATGCTTCGATTTCATCAAGTTCTTTCAAATCATTGAATTTCTCAATGCCGATACCACATTCATAGCCTTGTGCAACTTCTTTGACGTCGTCTTTAAAGCGTTTTAAAGAACTGATTTTACCTTCGTTTATAACGATACCTTCTCTAATAACACGTACTTGAGCATTTCTAGTTACTTTACCAGAGGTTACATAACCACCCGCAATAACTCCTGAAGGTATTTTAAAGGTAGCTCTAACTTGAATTCTACCAAGAATAACTTCTTTGTAAAGCGGATCAAGCATTCCCTTCATAGCAGTCTCAACATCGTTAATTGCGTTATAGATAATTTGGTAAGTTCTAATATCAACGCCTTCATTATCAGCAGTAGTAGAAACAATTGCTGAAGGTCTTACGTTAAAGCCGATGATGATAGCACTAGATGCAGAAGCAAGAATAACATCAGATTCTGAAATCGCCCCAACATCTGCTCTAATGATATTAACTCTAACTTCATCATTAGACAGTTTCAACAACGATTGTTTAATCGCTTCAACCGAACCGTGAACATCTGCTTTAATGATGATATTTAAATCTTTCATACCACCATCTTTAATTCTTGAGAACAAATCTTCAAGTTTAACACCATGATTTTTATTAAGTGTTTTTTCTCTAAACGCTAACGCATGACGATCCGCAATTGTTCTTGCTGTTTTTTCATCTGGCGTAACATAGATCTTTTCACCCGCTTGAGGGATCTCACTTAAACCATCTATTTCTATAGCTGAAGATGGACCAACTTGTTTAACTTTCTTACCTTTGTCATTGTACATCGCTTTAATTCTACCAGAAGTCGTTCCAGCAACTATCATGTCACCAACTGTCATCGTACCATTTTCTACGATAATAGATGCAACAGTTCCTCTACCTTTAACCACTTTTGCTTCAATTACTGTACCGACACCAGCACGCTTTGGATTCGCTTTTAATTCTAACACCTCAGAAACTAAAAGTACCATCTCTAATAAAGTATCAAGACCTTCTCCTGTTTTAGCCGAAACTGGAACAGCTATAACGTCTCCGCCCCACTCTTCAATTACGACACCTCTTTCAGAAAGTTCTTGCTTAACTCTATCAGGGTTTGCACCCGGTTTATCCATTTTGTTGATTGCAACGATAATAGGTACATTTGCAGCTTTACTATGGTCAATTGCTTCTATCGTCTGCGGCATTACACCATCATCAGCTGCAACAACAAGAATCGCAACGTCTGTTACTTTTGCACCACGTGCACGTAATGAAGTAAAGGCTTCATGACCAGGTGTATCTAAAAATACGATTTTCTCACTATTATGAATGATTTCACTCGCTCCGATATGCTGTGTAATACCACCAGCTTCGCCACCTGCTACACCTGTATTTCGAATAGCGTCGAGAAGTGATGTCTTACCATGGTCGACGTGACCCATAACCGTAACAACTGGTGCACGTTTTTTGAGTGATTTTGGATCATCTTCAGGATCAAGTTCAAAGACTTCAGCTAAATCAATTTCTTCTTCCTCTTCGATCTCTAACATGATATTGTAATCCGCCGCGATAAGTGCAGCTGTATCATATTCAATTTCTTGATTGATCGTTGCCATCGTACCTAAGCCCATGAGTTTCATGATAATCTCATTAGGATTTTTGTTAATGGTTTCAGCAAGAACTTTAACTGTAATCTTTTCTGGAATCTGAACAACTTCTTGTTGTAAGATTTCATCAAGTTTTTCTAGACGCTCTTTTTCACTCATTCTTTGGTACTTAAGTTTTTTGTTTTTTGTTTTTTTCGTAAAGTCAAAATTGTTTCTATTGTCGATTTCACTTACGACAAGTTCCTCTTTTAAGAGTTTTTTAACGTTCTTTGATTTCTTTTCGAGTTTGTCCATGTCGAACGTTACAACAATTTTGTCTTTTTTAACTTTTTTCTTTTTAGGTGTTTTTTCTGCTATTTCAGTAGCAGCAAAAGTGTCTTTCTTAGCTTCTGGTTTTCTCTTATTTTGAAATTGTGGCTTTTGATCTGTATCTTTATCGAAACCTGGACCTTTTGAATCAAAGCTTTTTTGAGGTCTATAGCCTTGAGGGCGATTGCTGTCGTATGGTCTTTGTGGTCTATCACCTTGTGGACGATTGCTGTCGTAAGGTCTTTGTGGTCTATCACCTTGTGGACGATTGTTATCATACTGTCTTGGCGGTCTATCACCTTGTGGACGATTATTATCGTACTGTCTTGGCGGTCTATCACCTTGTGGACGATTGTTATCATACTGTCTTGGCGGTCTATCACCCTGCGGACGATTATTATCGTACTGTCTTGGTGGTCTATCACCTTGTGGACGGTTATTATCATACTGTCTTGGCGGTCTGTCACCCTGCGGACGATTGTTGTCGTACTGTCTCGGTGGTCTGTCACCCTGTGGACGATTATTGTCGTACTGTCTTGGCGGTCTATCACCTTGAGGACGATTATTGTCGTACTGTCTTGGCGGTCTGTCACCCTGCGGACGATTATTGTCATACTGTCTTGGAGGTCTATCACCTTGAGGTCTGTCACCTTGAGGACGATTATTATCGTATTGTCTCGGTGGTCTATCACCTTGTGGGCGATTATCATACGATCTATTATTATCATATGTTCTTTGAGGTCTATCGCCTTGAGGTCTATCGCCTTGAGGTCTATCGCCTTGAGGGCGGTTATCATAAGATCTGTTGTTATCATATGTTCTCTGAGGTCTATCGCCTTGAGGACGGTTATCATAAGATCTGTTGTTATCGTAAGTTCTCTGAGGTCTATCACCCTGTGGGCGATCACCTTGAGATCTATTGTCGTATGATCTATTGTTATCGTAAGTTCTTTGTGGTCTATCACCTTGGTTACGATTGTCATAGCTTCTACTTTGTCGTTCTTCTTGTTTAATTTCTTTTGTACGATCGTATATTATCTTATTGTGTTTTTCAGATGCGGGTTTAAATTTATTCTTTAATTTATTTACCTCATCATCTTCCAATGTACTCATATGATTTTTTACGCTCATACCGAGTTCAGACGCTGAATCTATCAACTCTTTACTTGATTTATTCAATGTCTTTGCCAACTCATGTATTCGGATTTTTGACATAGGTTCACCTCCGGGTTAATCAAGCATCAATTTTATCCATCAATGCTCTAGTAAATTTCTTGTTTGCAATTCCGAACAGTCCGTAGTTTTGTTTTCCAATTGCACTCGATAATGCTTCTTTGGTCAATAAAACTCTATAAGGAACACTTTGTGTTTCGCACAATCTTTTGAACTTATTTTGAGTAGATTCATTTAAATCACTCGCAATAATCAACAACGAGATTTTTTTACGTAAGACGCCCTGTTCGCACAATGTCTCACCTAATATTAGATTGCCTGATTTTTGCGCAAAACCTAAAAGTGTTAATACATTATTCATTTGCCGCTAACCTCTCCTTTAAAGACTTCAAAACTTCTTCGTCAATTTGAATTTCTAAAGCTCTATTAAAGGCGTTACGCTTTGCAGCGAGATCAAAGCATTTTACGTCTTTACAAATATAGGCGCCTCTACCATTTGCCTTACCAGTAAAGTCGACAAATACTTCATCATCCTTATTTTTTACAACGCGGATTAATTCCTTTTTAGGCTTTTGTTCGCCACATCCAATACACTTTCTCATTGGAATTTTTTTCATGATTATGCCTCATCTCCATAAACATCTTCGTATTCGCCAATTTCCATTAAATAACTCTTGTACTGAGTTTCACTTTTAATGTCAATTTTCCATCCCGTTAATTTAGCTGCAAGTCTTGCATTTTGGCCTTCTTTACCAATCGCTAATGATAACTGATAGTCTGGAACGACGACAAGTGCGGAGTTATCATCCTCATCCACTTCAACACGCATTACTTTTGAAGGGCTTAATGCATTTGAAATCAAGATGGCTGGGTTTTCATGCCATTCAATGATATCAATTTTTTCGCCTTGAAGTTCATCGACAATGGATTGAACTCTATGCCCCTTCTGACCAACACATGCACCAACTGGATCAAGATCAGCATTATTTGCATATACGGCTATCTTCGTTCTAGAACCTGGCTCTCTCGAAATACTTTTGATTTCAACTTCGCCATCGTAAATCTCTGGAACTTCCAGTTCAAATAAACGCTTAACAAGACCTGGATGTGTTCTGGATACATAGATTTGAGGGCCTTTAGTAGAATTTCTAACTTCAGTAATGTATGTCTTAATACGTTCGCCTTGAACATAAGTTTCATTTGGAATTTGTTCGTTTAATGCTAAGATTGCTTCCGTTCTTCCAAGGTTAATATAGATTGTACCCTTAGAGATTCTATGGATGACGCCATTGACGATTTCGCTTTCTCTACTTGAGAATTCATCGAAAATAACACTGCGCTCTGCTTCTCTGATTTTTTGAACAACAACTTGTTTTGCAGATTGAGCTGCAATACGACCAAAGTCCTTTGGTACAACTCTTTCTCTGACAACATCGCCACTTTCATAGTCTGCATCAATTTTCTTAGCGTCTTCAACTGAAATTTGTGTAATGTCATCTAAGACTTCTTCGACAACTATTCGAACGGAATATACGTTAAATTCACCCGTTTCGCGATTAAGCTCTACTTCGACATTATGTGTTGCGCCAAAGTTGTTCTTGTAAGCCTTGATAACTGCGTCTTCAATAACGTCAAAGAGCATTTCAAGTTCTAATCCTTTTTCTTTTTCCAACTGTTCTAAAGCCAAAAGCAATTCAGTTTTCACGTTATCCCTCCTGATCGAAA